>JBIOIC010000136.1:0-6142 GCA_044449625.1 Gemmatimonadales bacterium
CTTCCCCCCCTGCGTCACTGCCCACGCCAGTTGCTCCCGCGCTACGTCCGCCAGTATCTCGGCCGCCGCATAATGATCGGCGGTCTCCGCCGTCGACCAGCGCGCGGCAAAGCGGGTAACCAGTTGATCCGACGGGACGATCTTCGCGCCGAGGGACTCGAGCATCTGAACGACGCCGTGCGGGACCCGATCGAGATAGGGCACCGCATCTTTGGGCGAGACCTCCATCGCGAGGGTCTTTCCCTTGACCAGCGGCGCCAGCGCGGCCGCCAACTCCTCCCACCGGGCGTAGGGCACGATGGTGCCCGGAAACCCTTCCAGCGGCTGGAGTTCGATCTTGTGGGCCACCGCCACCGGCTTCCCCTCCCGGGGAATCAGGACGAAAATCCGCCGAGTCCCCATCCCGCCAAGGCCCAAGACCCGGCCGGCCACCGGATTGACCCCGTGGAAGTCGAAGAGCAGCCAAGCGTCGGCGCCAAGCGCCTTCAACCCTTGGGCCAGTTCGGCGCGGTCCAGTGCAGCAATTCCGGTCATTGATATCCTCGTACGGCGCTCGCGCGCCATTGGCAGGAAGGATCACCGCGGGACTGGCACGACACGTGGCGCATCGCGCCCTCGAAACCGGTCAGACCGCGGAGGAGCTCGCCGAAAGCGGCTCCATAGAACCCGCACGCACCCCCGTCGGGCACATCCTCAAGACCAAGCGGCTGGGGAACCCGGGCGCTCGCCCCGGCGTCTTTGAGGAACAACTCGCCGCCGAAGACCCGCCGGGCCAGTCGCCGAGCCAGCGCGAGGCCGAGGGGCCGGGCGAAGGCGACGGGAACGAGTTCGAGCAGGGCCCGCGGGGCAATCCCCGCCTCCCGCGCCGCGCGGCGGGCGGCGCGGCGGCCGGCATCGGCGAAAACGAGATCGGCGTCGGGGCGGCGGCCCACCAGGCGAAAGACCGCCAGCGCCTCCTCCAGCGAAACCGGGGCGTTGCGCCCCGCGGCCCAGTCGTAGCGGGCGATCTGCGCCGCGACCGTCGGGCTTAACCCGAGGCGCTTGGCGACGATTTCGCCGGCGAGTTCCTCCAGCCCATCCTCGACGGGAGTATCCACATTGCGCATCGCCTCGAGCAGGCTGAGCGGAAGGATGGCGTCAATCTCGGCGGCGGGGGACGGAGACACGGTGACGGATTCTAACGTGACGGGTGAAGAGTGACGAGTGGCGTGACCCGTGCCGGGTCAAGCGTGACGGCGGCGAACAGTGACGACTGCTCCGTGACCCGTCACTCGTCACTCGTCACCCTATTGCCTCCCGCGCGCGTATCGGGAACCTTTCACCCGATGACCGACACCACGGCCACCTACGAGGCGGAGATCCTCCCGCACCTCGACGTGCTCTACCGCGTCGCCCGTCGGATGACCGGCGAAGCCGCCGACGCGGAAGACCTGGTGCAGGAAACGCTGCTCAAGGCGCTGCGGGGCTGGGAAGGCTTCCGCCCGGGATCGAACGCTCGGGCGTGGTTGCTCACCATCCTCCGCAACGCATTCATCAACGGGTACCGCCGCCGCCGCCGCGAACCGGTTACCCTCGATCTCGACGCGGCCGACCGCCACTCGATCATTCACGACGTGGCCGGGAGCGACCCCGAAGGGGAGTTCTTCACCAAGCTGGTGGACGAGACGGTCCTGCAGGCGGTCGACGCACTGCCCGACGATTTCCGCGAAGCGCTGGTGCTGAGCGATCTCGAAGGGCTGGCTTACGCCGAGATCGCTCAGGTCCTCGGCGTCCCGGTCGGCACCGTCAAATCCCGGCTCTTCCGGGCGCGCCGGCTGCTGCAACGCGCGCTGCACGATCACGCCGTCGAACAGGGTTATCTGAAAGGGGAGGTCTGAGCTGATGCCGCGCGAGGAAACGCTTGACTGCGAGCAGATGCTCGACGAGTTGCAGGATGTGCTGCGGGGCGAAGCGACGCCTGAATCTGTGGTGGCGGTCGAACGCCATCTGGATGCCTGCGCCCCCTGCCTCACCCATGTGAAGTTCGAGGAGCGCTTCCGGGCGCTGCTCCGCGGGTGCGGCGGCGAGCGCATCCCGGCCGACGTGCGGGAGCGGCTGCTCGGCGTCCTCCGACGGGACGCCTGACCTGACCCCGCTCCAGGCCGGCGCGATCAGTGCGGCGGTCGCGGTGCTGGCCTGGGCCGGCCGGGCGCTCACCACGCGTGGGGCGGTGCTCGCCGCCGCGATCGGCGCCTTGGTGCTCTGGGGCGGCGGCTGGGCGGGAGGCGCTGCCCTGCTGGCGTTCTTCCTCTCGAGTTCGGCGCTCTCCCGCCTCTGCCCCGATCCGGCGGCGGTAAAAGGGGAGGCCAAGGGACAGCGCCGAGATGCGGGACAGGTCGCCGCCAACGGTGGCGCCGCCGCGCTGGCGGCACTCCTCGCCCTGCACGATGGCCGGTTGGCTCTGTGGGCGATCACCGCCTCGCTCGCGGCGGCGGCGGCGGACACCTGGGCCACCGCGATCGGCGGCACCAGCCCGACGCCGCCGCGTCACCTGATCTCGGGACGCACCGTGGCGGCGGGAACGAGCGGCGCGATCACCGGGCGCGGAACGCTCGCTGCGGTGGCCGGTGCCGCCTTCGTCGCGTGGGCGGCGGGAATGGCCTCGGGTGATGCCGCCCTGATCCCCCTCGCGACGGGGATCGGCTTTGTCGGAATGGGAATAGACTCGCTGGCTGGCGCGGTCCTGCAGGGACGATTCCACTGTCCCGTGTGCGATCTGCCGACCGAGCGTGCGGTGCACCGGTGCGGAACTCACGCGGTGCCCACTGGAGGACTGCCGTGGCTCACCAACGACGGAGTGAACGCACTCGCCACCGGCGCAGCCGCGGTGCTCGGCGCCTGCTGCTGGCTCTGGCTGGCGCGCTTCTCCTGACCGGCTGCGACAGCCCCGCCATTCTCGTCGGCGATCCTCTCGCGCACGGTGGAACCGGCGGAGGCGGGGGCGGGGGTACGGGTCACTCGGCCCCCGGGCTGGTCGGGAGCTGGCTGAACGTGACGATTACGACCCCGCCGGGAGATGTGCAGCGCCGGAGCACGGTCTGGGCTTTCATCGCCGACAGCAGCTGTGCCCAGGCAGACACCAGCTTCTCCGAACTGGAAGGGATCCTGCGCGTCACTTCCCGTCCCTGCACCTGGAGCCGGACGATCGACTCCGTCGCCGTGAGCTATACCGATTCCCTCCAGCCAACGGTGCACTTCGGTTACCGATTCCTCGACCTTGCCGAGGACAGTCTCGAGCTGGGCGATGCCGCATTCGGCCGTGTCCGCTGAACGGATCGATGTCCTCGTCGCGGGGGCGGGCCCCGGCGGCGCCGCGGCGGCGCTGCTCCTCGCGCGGGCGGGGCTTCGCGTGGTCGCGGTCGATGGTGCGACCTTCCCCCGCGACAAGGCCTGTTCGGAGTTCATGAGCCCCGCGGCGGTGGCGATCCTCGACCGGCTCGGCGTCCTTCCGGAACTCGATGCCGCCGGCGCGCGGCCAAGCGGTACCATCGTCCACGGTCCCCGCGGTGCTGTGCTCACCGGACTCTTTGAACGCAGCGTCGCGGCGCCACTTCGAACCACCGGGCTCGCGGTGGCGCGCCGGATACTCGACGCGAGACTGGTGCTGGCGGCGCGCGCGGCGGGGGCGCTGATCCACGAGGGGACCGCCGTGCAGGATCTCCTCTATGAAGGGGGCGGGGTCGGCGGTGTGGTGGTGCGCGGACCCGATGGGATCTCGCGGGTCATCCGGGCCCGTCTCACCATCGGGGCCGATGGACTCCGCTCCATCGTCGCCCGGCGGCTGGGACGGCGACGCCACGGCCATCCCCGGCGGATCGCCTTCGTGGCCCACGTCGATGGTGTCACCGGGCTTAAGACCGCCGCGGAGATGCACGTCGCCTCATTCGGCTATGTCGGGTTGAATCCGGTCGGCGGGGGCGTCACCAATGTGGCGCTGGTGGTGCCACGCGCGGCGGCGGCGGCGGCGCGCGGAGACGTCGCCGGTTTCTTCCAGCGAATGCTGGCGCGTTTCCCCGGTGTCGCCGGCCGGGTCAACCTTGAGCGCACCACGCGCGAGATCCTCGTCACCGGACCCTTCGCGGCCCGCGCAGCGCGGGTCACCGCCGCCGGCGCGCTCCTGCTCGGCGACGCCGCGGAGTTCTTCGATCCCTTCACCGGTGAAGGGATCTATCACGCCCTCCACGGGGCCGAGCTCGCGGCCGAGGTCGCTGTCGCCGCACTCCGGCGGCCGGGGATCGCGCGGGGCGGCGATCTGCTGAGCTATCGCTCCCTGCGGCGGCGCGCCTTTGCGGGACAGTGGGCGGTGGAACGGATCATCGGCTGGATGATGTTCGCGCCGGCGCTCTTCGACCGCTCGGTGGCGCGTCTGGAGCGGCGCGGCCTGGCGCATACGCTGATCGGCGTCACCGGGGATATCCTCCCCGCCCGCGCCGTACTCAATCCCGGCTTCCTGCTCCGGACGGTCCTCTGAACCCCGACATCGATCCCGCCCATTTCCGGCAATTGCTGGGGCGCTTCACGACCGGCGTCACCGTGCTTACCTGCCTCGGCCCTGCGGGAGAGCTGGTGGGGATGACGGCCAACAGCCTGGCCTCGGTTTCCCTCGCGCCTCCGCTGCTCCTCCTCTCCATTGATCGCGCTGCCGACGCCCACGGCGCGCTGGTGCAGGCGCCGCGCTTCATCGTCAACATCCTCGCGGCACCGCAAGAGGGCTTGTCCCGCCGCTTCGCGGAGAGCGGCGCCGACCGTTTCAACGGGGTGGGATATCATCTGGCCGCCGGCGGCGAACCGATCCTTAATGGCGCGCTGGCCCACATCGAGTGCGATCACGATGCCACCCATCCCGGCGGCGATCATACCATCCTGATCGGCCGGGTGACCGGGGGCGCAACGGCCGACGGCGCGCCCCTGCTCTACTATCGCGGCGGCTACACCGGGCTCGGCCCCGGATGACCACAGGCATTGCCCTCGCACCGGGCCAGGAGCTGCTGGACGACCCGGCCGCCGATGCCGCGCGCGTCACGACCTCGCTCGGCAATGTCCAGCGCTCGAACCGCTGGTTCGGCGGCACCGCCGCCGCGCTGCACGGACTGAGGCGCGTCCTCGGTCCGGCACAGGGACGGGTAACTCTGCTCGACATCGGAACCGGCCTGGGTGACGTACCCCGAGTGGCGGTGCGGTGGGCGGCGCGACGCGGGGTGACCTTGGCGCCGATCGGGCTGGAGCGGCATCGGACCGCCGCTCACCTCGCCGCCGGAAGCGATCTTCCGCTCCTGCTCGGCTGTGCCGGCGCCCTTCCGGTGCGCGATGCAAGCGTGGACATCGTGCTCCTGAGTCAGGTGCTGCATCATCTCGAGCGGACCGCCGCCATCGCCCTCCTCCGGGCGGCCGATCGCGTGGCACGGCGCGGGGTCGTAGTCGCCGATCTTCGGCGGAGCGAGGTGGCGGTACGGCTCTTCGAGATCGGCGCCACGCTTCTTCGCTTCGACGCCGATACCCGGACCGACGGGATCACGTCGGTCCGGCGCGGCTACAGCTCCACCGAGCTCCGCGCGCTCGCCGAGGCGGCCGGAGTGGCGGCGACGGTCGAGCGGCGGCCCGGTTTTCGCCTGGTGCTGTGGTGGAAAAAAGGTGTGGCGTGAGAACCGTCGACACCCGTACCATCGATGCTCCCGTCGCGGAGGTCTTCGCCGCGGCGCGGGAGGTGGAGCGCTGGCCCGAGTGGCTGCCGCACTATCGCTGGGTGCGGATGCTCGAACGCCGGATCGATGGCGGGATGGTGGAGATGGCGGCGTGGCGTCCCTTCCCGGGATTCCGTTGGCCCACTTGGTGGGTCTCCGAAATGTGGGTGGACAGCGCAAAGCCCGCGGTGCGCTACCGCCACGTCCGCGGCATCACGAAGGGGATGGATGTCGAATGGCGCTTCGCGCGACAGGATGGCGGCACCGCCGTCACGATCGTGCACGAGTGGACCGGGCCGGGATGGCCGCTGATCGGCCGCGGGGCCGCGGCGTGGGTGATCGGCCCGGTCTTCGTCCACGGGATCGCCTCGCGGACATTGGCCGGGATCGCGCGGCATCTGGAGCACGGGAATGACTGAACC
>JBIOIC010000137.1:0-6005 GCA_044449625.1 Gemmatimonadales bacterium
GGATGACACCGCTGGCGCTCAAGGCCCAGTGTGCGCAACTTCGGCCACCCATCACCGTGTCAACTTCCGATACTTGATCCGGTGCGGCTGGTCCACCGCGGCCCCTTTGCGCTTGCGGTGGTCGGCGGCGTAGTCCTGATAGTTCCCTTCGTACCACACCACCTCGCTCTCCCCTTCGAAGGCGAGGATATGGGTGGCGACGCGGTCGAGGAACCAGCGGTCGTGGCTGATGACGACGGCGCAGCCGGCGAAGCCGATCAGGGCGTCTTCCAGCGCGCGGAGCGTGTCGACGTCGAGATCGTTGGTCGGCTCGTCGAGGAGGAGGAGGTTCCCGCCGCTTTTCAGGAGCTTGGCCAGGTGCACCCGGTTCCGTTCGCCGCCGGAGAGGTCCTTCACCTTTTTCTGCTGATCGCCGCCGCGGAAGTTGAACCCGGCGCAGTAGGCTCGCGCGTTCACCTTGCGGGTGCCGAAGAGGAGCTCGTCCTGCCCCCCCGAGATCTCGTCGTAGACGCTCTTGGTGCCGTCGAGGGAATCCCGGCTCTGGTCCACGTAGGCGATCTTGACCGTCTGGCCGACGGTGAGGCTTCCGCCGTCGGGCTGCTCGGTGCCGGTGATCATCCGGAAAAGCGTGGTCTTGCCGGCGCCGTTGGGGCCGATGACGCCGACGATCCCGCCGCGGGGAAGGGAGAAGTCGAGCTTCTCGAAGAGGAGCCGGTCGCCGTACCCTTTGGAGAGGTTCTGGGCCTTGACGACTTCGTCTCCCAGCCGCTCGGGGACGGGGATGATGATCTCCGCCGTTCCTTCGGCCTGCCGCTCGCTCTCGGCCCGCAGCTCCTCATAGCGCTGGAGGCGGGCCTTGCTCTTGGCTTGGCGCGCCTTGGGGGAAAGCCGCACCCACTCGAGTTCGCGCGCGAGAGTCTTCTGCCGGGCCGAGGCGTGCTTCTCCTCCACCGCGAGGCGCTTCTCCTTCTGTTCCAGCCAGGAGGAGTAGTTCCCCTCCCAGGGGATCCCGGCGCCGCGATCGAGCTCCAGTATCCATTTGGCGACGTTGTCGAGGAAATAACGGTCGTGCGTGATCGCGACCACGGTGCCGGGGAAAGTCTCGAGGTAATGCTCCAGCCAAGCCACCGACTCGGCGTCGAGGTGGTTGGTGGGCTCATCGAGCAGGAGCATGTCGGGCTGTTCCAGCAGGAGCCGGCAGAGCGCGACACGGCGCTTCTCGCCGCCTGAGAGCCTGGAGACATCGGCGTCGCCGGGCGGGAGCCGGAGCGCGTCCATCGCGATGTCGAGTTTGTGGTCGAGTTCCCAGAGGCCGAGGTGGTCGATCCGGTCCTGCAGCCGCCCCTGCTTCTCCAGCAGCTTCTCCATCTCGGCGTCGCTCATCGGTTCGGCGAACCTGGCGGAGACGGCGTTGAAGTCGTCGAGGATCTGGCGCAGCTCGCGGACCCCGTCCTCGACATTGCCACGGACATCCTTGGCGGGATCGAGGGCCGGTTCCTGAGGGAGGTAGCCGATCTTCGTCCCCGCGAGCGGGCGCGCCTCGCCGAGGAAGTCCTTGTCCACGCCGGCCATGATGCGCAGCAGGGTCGACTTGCCGGCCCCGTTGGAGCCGAGCACGCCGATTTTGGCGCCAGGGTAGAAGGAGAGGTGGATCCCCTTGAGGATCTCGCGGGAGGGGGGCACGACCTTTCTGAGGTCGCGCATCGTGAAGATATATTCGCCGGCCATGGGGCGGAAAGGTAATGGCGTGCGGGTGAGGGGCGAAGAGTGACGGGTGACGAGTAACGGGTGATGCGTGGCGAGAGCACGAATTTGCGCCAGAGGGAGCGCATTTGGTTACATGGTAAGCGCCTGTGCCTCGCACATTGGCGCATGTCATCTCTCCGGCTGGTTCGATCGTTCGTTGATTTGAATGCTTGGCAGCGCGCCCGTGAGCTGCACCGGGCGATCTGTGTGGCGACGAAAGAGGAGCGGTTCCGGCGGAATCGCCGATTGGTTGATCAGATCCAGGCGTCGGCGACTTCGGTGATGGCCAATATCGCTGAGGGCTTCGAACGAGGCTCACGGGCGCAATTCCACCACTCGCTTGCGATCGCCAAGGGAGAGGCCGGTGAGACCTTAAGTCACCTATACGCGGCGCTCGACGATGGCGCAATTGATCAAAGAGTCTTCGACGAACTTCAAACGCTAGCCCTTCGAACCGCTCGGATCATTGGCGCCTTGAAGAAGGCTGTAAAACCGATGCCACGACATCGAGCTCCCTCCCCCAGCTGATGCCCGCCGTTCCCCGTTCCCCCATATATTTCCCTATCTCCTGCATCGAGGTCGCAATGCACGTCATGGGTCGAGGCGGGATGGTGCTGATCGGCGGGGCAGTCCTGATGGCCGCGGCCATGCATCACTCGTCACCCGTCACCCGCGACCCGTCACCCGTCACGCATCACCCGTCACCCTGCGCTTCCGACAACGCCGGCCTTGTTCTCCCCACGGGCTTCTGCGCCACGCTCTTCGCCGACGGCGTCGGCGCGGTGCGCCACCTGATCGCGCTCCCCAACGGCGACATCATCGCGGCGCGGGCCAGTGGCGGGATGATCCTGCTGCGGGACACCACGGGTAACGGCCGCGCCGACGTGACGAGCGTCTTTGGTGAGGGGCGGGGGACCGGAATCGCGTACGCCGACGGCTGGCTCTATTTCGCCCCCGACGATCGGGTGGTCCGGTATCGCTGGACGCCGGGGCAACTCGTGCCGACCGCACCGCCGCAGGTGATCGTCCGGGATCTTCCCGCCGGCGGCAACCACACGGCCAAGCCGATCGTGGTCCGCGCCGGGACGCTCTACGTCGATTTTGGCTCCGCAACCAACAGTTGCCAGGTGGACGATCGCGCCCCCCGTTCCCCCGGCCACGATCCCTGTCCCGAGCGGGAGATCCGGGCGGGGATCTGGACCTTCGACGCAGCACGGGCGGATCAGACACCGGCCAATGGCGTACACTTCGGCGTCGGGCTCCGCAATCCGATGGCGCTCGCCTTCGAGCCGACGACGGGGATGCTCTGGATGGCGGTCCACGGCCGCGATCAGCTGGGCGAAGACTGGGGGTTCAGTGATTCACTGAACGCCGAGCTGCCGGCGGAAGAGTTCGGGCCGGTGGTCAAGGGCGCTGACTATGGCTGGCCCTATTGTTACTACGACGAGCTGCGGTCGAAGAAAGTCACCGCGCCGGAGTACGGCGGCGACGGGACGAAGACCGATCGATGCGCCGGCAAAACAGTTCCGGTGATCGGGTTCCCCGGGCACTGGGCGCCGATGGCGCTCACTTTCTATGCCGGAACGGCCTTTCCGGCCGAATATCGGGGCGGGGCGTTCTTGGCCTTTCACGGGTCGTGGAACCGGGCGCCGCTGCCGCAGGCCGGATTCCGGATCGTCTTCGTCCCTTTCCGAAACGGCCGGGCCACCGGGGAGTATACGACCTTCGCGACGGCGAAGCCCGGCGTCCTCTTCCGGCCGGCGGGGCTTGCGGTGGGTCCCGATGGAGCCCTTTATATAGGATCGGATGGCGCGCGGAAAGTCTGGCGTGTGATCGCGGCAAACTAGGAGGCGATGGAGTGAACCCAACGAAGATGTATGCGCTCGCGCTCGGTGCCTTGGCCGTGGCGGGGTCCGCCGGAGCGCAGCAGACGCCGGCACCGGCACCAGTGCCACTCGCGGTCGGTGCGGCGGCGCCGGACTTCGCGCTTCCTGGTGCCACCAAAGAGGGGCTCACGGCGGCGCCGGTCCATCTCAGCGATTTCAGGGATCAGCTGGTGGTCCTCGCCTTCTTCTTCAAGGCGCGGACCAAAGGGTGAACCATCCAAATGGACGCGTACCGTGATCAGTACGCGCAGCTCTTCGGCAACGGCAAGCGGGCCATCCTGCTCGCGATCAGCGTCGATCCCGACACGACACTGGCCAACTGGGCCCGGGAAAGCAGTTTCCCGTTCCGTTTCCTGAGTGATTCGACCGGTGCGGTGGGCCGGCTCTACGGCGCCCGCTATGAGAAGTACAATGTGGACGACCGCAGCCTCTACCTGGTCGGGCGGGACGGGAAGATCGTCTATCGGGCGCTCCCCTTCCGCGAGATCGATCCGACGGCCTACAAGGAGCTGGACTCGGCCCTGACGGCGAACGGCGCCCCGCGATCACCCAGGTAGGCCTGGTCGAGCGCGCTGGCTCTGAGGGGCGGCCGAGATGACCGCCCCTCTGGCCGTCCCGTCCGATGCCCCGCTAGTTTGATGGTTCCCCCACCGGAGAGCGGATGCTCGCGATCCTCAAGCTCATTCAGTCGCTCCTCAAGACACTCCACTCCGACGGCTCCCCCAACCAGATCGCGGTCGGGCTCGCCCTGGGGACGGCGCTCGGTCTTACGCCGTTCATGAATCTGAGCAACCTCCTCATCCTCGCCCTCCTCTGCCTCCTGAACGTCTCCTTCGGCGCCGGGATGCTGGGGTGGGCGCTCGCGGTTCCGGCCGGATTTGTACTCGACCCGCTCTTCGACCTGATCGGCCGCTGGCTCCTGATCGATTCGCACGCACTCACACCGTTCTGGACCGGGCTCGCCAACATGCCGGTCGTCCCGCTCTCCAACTTCAACAACACGGTGGTCCTCGGCAGTCTGGTGACCTGGCTGGTGCTCTTCGTGCCGATGGTCTTCGGCTTCCGCTGGGCGGTCCTCAAGTATCGCGCCACCTGGGGTGAGCGTTTTCAGCGGTCGAAGTTCTACAAGGCGGTCGCCGGATCGCAGCTCTACAACTACTACCGCCTCTTCCGGCCGGAGTAACGCGATGACCACGCGGTTCTTCCGCTGGAAGGCGATCATCCCCCTCGCGGTCTTCATCGGCCTCCTCATGGGCGCGTGGTGGCTGCTGGCCGATCCCATCGGCCGCCGAGCGGTGATCGCCGCGGGGAGCAAGATGACCGGCGCCGAAGTCGACCTCGCGACATTTCACATCCATCTGTTCAAGGGATCGGTCGAACTCGACGGTCTCCAGATGGCCAACGCGAGTGACCTGACCAGGAACACCGTCGAGGTCGATCGCATCCTCTTTGATCTCGATCCCGCGGCGCTCTTCGAGAAAAAGTTCGTCATCGACCGGATGACGATCGCCGGGGTCCGCCTCGGCGCCGTTCGGCCGATGCCGGCCAAGCCCATCCCGGAGGCCGCCGCCGATACCACCAGCCCGCTCGCGACCGCCAAAGCGTTCGCCGCCAAGGTGAGCGTGCCGCTCCTCAAGCTCACGCCGGTGGAAAGCATCAAGGCGCTGGTCCTCAACCCGTCGCAGCTCAAGTCGGTCGCTGCCGCGGCGGCGCTCCAGGCCCGCGGCGATTCGGTGCGGAAAGCGCTCCAGGCCGGCTACGACTCGCTCCGTCTGCAGCCGGTGCTCGATTCCAGCCGAGCGCTGGCGGACCGGATGGCGAAGTTCGATCCCAAGGGTGCTGGAATCGCGGGGATTCAGAAAGCGGCGCAGGATCTCAATCAGGGACTTGATCGGATCAAGCAGGCGGAGGCCCGCGTCGCGGCGCTGCAGCAGGCGACCGCGACCGCCGCCGCCGGGTTGAATGACGGCGCGAAGGGGCTGGATGCGGCTCGGCAGCAGGACTACGCGCTGGCGCACGGGCTGCTCAAGCTGCCGACATTCTCACCGTCCGATATCAGCGCCGCCCTCTTCGGCCGGATGGCGACCGATCGGTTCCAGCAGGCGGTCTACTGGGCGCAGCTCGCCAGGAAGTACATGCCGCCCGGCCTGCTGCCGAAAAAGAACCCCGGTCCCAAGCGGGCCCGCATGGCGGGGACGACGGTCCGATTCCCCCAGTTGCATCAGTTGCCCGCCTTTCTCGTCCGGCAGGCCGACGTGAGCCTCTCGTTCGGCGGTGCCGCGGCCCGGGACAACGCCTTCCAAGCGACAGTGCAGGGAGTCACCTCCGATCCCGCCCTTTATGGCAAGCCGACGACCTTCACGGGAGGGGGCC
>JBIOIC010000138.1:0-5981 GCA_044449625.1 Gemmatimonadales bacterium
CTGCTGCCAGAGCACGGAGGCGCCGGCGGCGGTCACCTGCGCCACCGGATCGACGGGACGGCTGGCGGAGAGCACCCCGCGGGGCAGCGCCGGCGCCTGGCGGCCCAGGCGCGCGATGATCCGGTGGTCAAAGGCGTGCACGCCGTAGCGCCCTGGCCCCGCCGCCAGCATCGCCAGCAATCGCCCATCGAATTGAGGAGGCAGCGTCTTCACCTCGACCCAGATGGTGAAGGCGCCGAGCGCGGCGAGCACCTCCTCAAGGACGGGCACCGGTTCCCCGTTGGGGAGCGCCACCCGCCGAACCTCCGCGAGGGTGTGGGCGCTGATCACGCCGAGGCCGGCCAGCTCCGGATCGTGGTGGACCACGAGTGCGCCATCGGTGGTCGCGTGGATGTCGAGCTCGACGCCATCGGCTCCCATCTCGCGGGCGAGACGGAACGAGGCGAGGGAATTCTCGTAGGCGTAGCCGGAAGCGCCGCGATGGGCGAGCACGACGGGGCGGGGCATCGGGGAGCGCTCCTCGGGGTGGACCGATTAACCTGATGGGGAATAGCTTAACACCGTCCGGGTCCCCTCGTCCCCTCTGCCATTGATGACCGCGCCGGCCGAGCCCAGCATTCCCAAGGACGTCGACCTCGTCGCGGCTTATCGGGCCGGCGATGAGCGAGCCGCCGCGCGCCTGGTGGAACGCCACGCCGGCCCCATCGCTCGCTTCCTCTATAGCGCGGGGGCGGGGCGGTCGGACCTCGACGACCTGGTGCAGGACACCTTCTTCCGCGCGTTCCGGCGCATCGACAGTTGGCGGGGTGAAGCGGGATTCCGGAGCTGGCTCTTCACCATCGCAAGCAACCTGCTGCGAGATGACTATCGCCGGCGCAAGGGGCGCCAGATGGTCTCGGTCGAAGACCGGGACCTCCCCTCCCACGATACGCCCGAGAGCGAAGTTGAGGCCAACGAAGCGGCCGACCGGATCCGGACCGGGCTTATCCGCCTGCCACGGCTGCAGCGAGAAGTTTTTCTACTGCGGGCGCAGGAGGGAAGCGACTACGCGGAGATTGCCGTGGCGCTCGGCACTACCCCTGGTGCGGCCCGGGTGCACTACCACCACGCGGTCAAACGACTGAAGGAGCTGCTCCAATGAGCGAGTGCGTGGAACTCTCCGATCGCATGCCCGGTGTGGCCCGGGGCGAGGCGGAGTGGACGGCGGCGGAAGCGATGCACCTGGCGGCGTGTCCCGAGTGCCGCGCGGAATGGGCTCTGGTCCGTGCCGCCATCGCCCTTGGTCGGCTGGCACCGAGCGCCGGCGATCCGGCGATCCTCCTTGCCGGGATCCGCGGACGTCTCGAAGCGGCGCGCTGGGTCGGTCGGCGGTACCGCCGCTGGGGCGTCCGGGTGGCGCTCGCGGCGGCGGCGGCGCTGGCGCTGGTGGTGCTGAGGGGCCGGGTTCCGGCCACTTCGGGGGACTCGGCGCCGCGCGCATCGATCTTCCTGCCGGAACTCGATTCGCTGAGCACCGACGAACTCGGCGCCGTACTCCGAGGGGTCGAACGGCCGCTGACCGATGTGCATTCGTTGGACGGCCAGGGTCTGGGCGACCTCGACGACCAGCAGCTGGCGGACATCCTGCAGTCGATGGAGGGGTAATGCGGCATTGGATTGGGTGGGCCGTCTCGGCACTCGTCTGCGCGGGACCCTTGGCCGCGCAGGCCACGTCGGCGCCGGGAGACCGGCGGGCAATGCTGCAGCAGATTGAAGAGGCCTTTCTGCGTCGTGCCAATGAGGAACTTGGCCTCAGGCCGGAACAGACCCAGAAACTGCGCGCCACCGCCGAGCGGACCTTTCGCCGCCGCCGGGAGATTGAAACGGAAACACAGCGTCTGCACCGGCTCCTGGCGGGAGAACTCCGGCCGGGCATCGCGGCCAACCAGGACAGCGTGGCCCGGCTGACCGACAGTCTGGTCGCCCTTCGCGTGGCATATGCCCAGGTCTATCAGGACGAACAGGCCGAAATGACCAAGTATCTCACTCCCGTCCAGCGAGCTCAGTATTACGTCTTGCGCGAGCGGCTACTCCAGCGGGTGCAGGAGGTCCGGCAGGGGCGGCGGGCTCGGGCGCTGGCCCCCGATCCCTCGGCCGGGCCGTAGTCGGCTCCCGCACTGGGGCGGTGGAAACCGGGGCGACCTGCGAGGGTCGCCCCGGTTTTGTGAGGCCGGTCACCTCCAAGTGGCTGTCATGACAGCATATTGGGGACCATTGCGGCTTGCGGTTCTCTGGTCCCTGCGCGACCTTTCTCCCGCAGCCCGAGTGGCGGAATGGCAGACGCAGCGGACTCAAAATCCGCCGGGGGGCGACCCCCGTGTGGGTTCGACTCCCACCTTGGGCATTTCCCGGAGCCCGAGTGAGGCACCCGATGACCCTGAGACACTTGGTACGACCTTCGCTCGCCCTGGTCCTCTTGGGCGCCTTGGCGTGCAACGACCTTCCGACATCACTTCCCTTGGTGCCTCAAACGTGGATCCTGCCGCTCAAGGCGGACACCATCCGGGTGGCACAATTCCTCCCGGCGTCGGTGGACACCGCAGGCGCACTCTTCGTCACCACGGTCAAGCGTGACTCGGTCCGGCAGTCACTGGGGCAGATGTGCCCGGGCTGCGGCGCCATCAATGGGACCACCGCACCGATACCCGCGTTCAGCTTTGCCCTGAGCCACGCCGACTCCTTCCCGTCCCAGGTCATCTCGATCACGCCGGGCGGCTTCTCGCTCTCCTTCCGCATCAACAACGGTCTCGGGTTCGACCCGCTCCGGCCGGGGGTCGGAAAGATCGGCAAGATCGTGACCGTCATTACGGATTCCGCCGGCACCGTGGTCGCTACGGATAGTGTCGATGGCACAGCCAACAGCTTGTCGAGCGGAACCTCGCTCACTCGCAACATCCCACTCGGTGCGACGCCGATCGTCAAGTTCCTCAGCATTGTGGCCACCGTGAGCGTGCCGACCACTGATGCGGTGACCATCGACACCTCGGCCTCGCTCCAGGTCACCACCCTCACCGACACGGCCAAGCTGGCCGGCGTCACCGTGCAGTTGACCAACCAGAGCATCCAGAGCGACTCGGTAAGCGTTGACTGGACCGGCATAGGTACCGACATCCAGTCGAAGCTGCAGGGTGCCGAGCTTCAGCTCGCCATCACCAATCCCTTCACCGCATCCGGCGGGGGCACTGTGAGCTTCAAGCAAGGTGCTGCCGACCTGATTCCACCCAAGGCAATTACCTTCGCCGCTGGGGTATCCACCTCCACCGTCGGCGTCAACCAAAGCGAGATCAAGACTCTGACCAGCGCCGGAAAGTTTACCGTCGCGGTGAATGCCTCGGTCTCGGGCTCCGGGTCGGGACAGTCGGTGACTATCACGCCTTCGCAGGTGGCGATCGTCAACGTGCACGTCCTGCTCAGCGCTGTCATCGGGGGGAACTGACCTATGCGTCGACTCCTCCTGGCGGCATTCGTGTTAGCGGTGCCTGCCGCCCTCAATGCCCAGGTCGTCCCGGCCGGGGCTCGCGCCGCCGGAATGGGCGAGAACTACGGCACGCTGGCGCGTGGCTTCGGCGCCGGGTATTGGAACCCCGCCAACCTCGGTCAGCGCGGTAATCCGGCCTTCTCGCTGGAGCTGCCGGGCGTTGGGCTGTCCGCATCGGCCGATCCGATCGCCCTCTCCGACATCAAGAAGTACGGAGGAGACACCCTCCCGAACTCTGTCAAGCAGCAGTGGCTGAACCAGATCGGTCCGAACGGATCGCTGGAACTCAGGACCGCCGCCCGGATCACCGAGGCGGGGATTTCGATCGGTCCGGTCGCGATCACCGCGGGCACGACCATCGGCATCCGCGGTGACCTCCCGCACGATGCGGTCGCCACCATGCTGTATGGCAACGCCGGACCGAGCGGGCAGGGGGACACCCTTTCCTTCACCAACGGCGCGCTGCAGGCCTTCGCGGTCTCGCACGTGGGGATCAGCCTCGGCATCCCCATCGGGGTCCACTTCACCCACGCCGACAACGAACGCTTCTCGATCGGCATCACGGCGAAGTACGTGATGGGTCACGGCCTGCTCGACGCCCGCGATGGTTTCGGCCAGCTCACCCCCGACAGCGCCGCGGTGCGATTCACCACCGTCGCGCTCTACGACGCGCACAATGCCATCAACGGGACCGGCACCGGGTTCGACCTTGGGGCGGCGTGGACCAGCGGCAAGCTCGCCGCCGGGCTCACCATCTACGATATCGCGAACTCGTTCCGGTTCAAGGAGCAGGGGAAGGTCGGCAGCCTGAACGCCTTCATCTCCCCCGACAGCAGCGGAGGCACGTCCAACCAGGTGCCGATCGATTCGGCCACCGGGGCGCTCCAGCAGACTGCGCACGACTTGGCCAGCAATGAGCGCTTCCTGCCGAGCCTCCGGCTCGCGGTCGGGTACAAGCTGAGCCGTCGGATTGATCTCTCCGGCGACCTGCTCCACGAGTCGACCGACCCGCACGCGCTGGTCACCCAGAAGGGAACGACCGTGGGTGTCGGAGCGGAACTCCGGTTCATTCCGCTCATTCCGCTTCGGGCCGGCATCCGCTTCGGCGATGGCGCCACATCGTACTCCGTCGGCACCGGGCTCCACCTCGGGTTCCTGCACGTCGACGTGGCGGTCGGTCGGCGGACCTCGGCCGGGTACAACGCGGCACTGGGCGTCACCCTCGGAGCCTGGTGACTTTCGCCCGTTAGGCATTACCCTTCCTGCATGAGCCTTGAGACGACCGTCGTGGCCGCCGCTCCTGCGGCCCACGCCACCCCCTGCCTCGCCCTCGCGGTCCCCTTGGGGCCGCTCTCGCCCTCCCTCGCCGCGACCGACAAGGCCGCCGGCGGGGCACTGTCACGCCTCTACGCCGCCGGAGACTTCACCGGGAAAAAAGATGAGGTCGCGGTACTCTACCCCGTCGGGCCCGCGGCGCGGATCGTCCTGGTCGGGCTCGGTGCCGCCTCGGAGGTGACCCGGACGCGGCTCCGCCGGGCTGCCGCCATCGCGGCGAAGCGGGCTCGAGCATTGGGTGCCGCATCGGCCGCGTTCCATCTCGTTGCCGAAGGGCGCGGGTCGCTCTCGCCGCGGGAGGCGGGGCAGGTGATCGCCGAGGGGTTGGGGCAGGGCGCGTGGCTCTTCACGGAGATGAAGCGGTCGCCGGAGGGAGCGAAGCCGCCGCTCGCCGTGGTGACGGTGCTGGCGCCCGAAGAGACCGCCGAGTGGAGCGCGGGGCATGCGCTTGGCGCGGCGATCGCGGCGGGACAGGCGCTCACCCGGGGCCTGCAGATGCTTCCGGGGAATGTCTGCACCCCCACCTTCCTCGGTGAGCGGGCACGGGAGATCGCCACGCGCCACGGATTCAAGATCACCGTCCTCGACCGTGCGGCGATCGTGAAGGAGGGAATGGGAGCGCTGCTGTCGATTGCGCAGGGAAGCGCAGAGGAACCGCGGTTCATCGCCCTCGAGTACGAAGGAGCGACAGGCAAGCCGGTGGTGCTGGTTGGCAAGGGCGTCACCTTCGATACTGGCGGGATCTCGATCAAGCCGGCCCAGAGCATGGAGGACATGAAGTTCGACATGTCCGGGGCCGCGGCCGTGCTCGGCACCTTCGAAGCGCTGGGGCGGATCCGTCCCAAGGCGCGAGTGGTCGGCCTCATCCCGTCGGCCGAGAACATGCCGTCGGGCACGGCGGTCAAGCCGGGTGATGTCGTCAAGAGTCACTTGGGAAAGACCATCGAAGTGGTGAACACCGACGCCGAAGGACGGCTCCTTCTGGCCGACGCGCTGTCGTACGCGCGGCGCTACGATCCGGCGGTGGTCCTGGATGCCGCGACGCTCACCGGGGCCGTGGTCATCGCGCTCGGCCATACGGCCCTCGCGATCATGGGCAACGACGACGCGGTGGTGGAGGAGGTACGCC
>JBIOIC010000139.1:0-5926 GCA_044449625.1 Gemmatimonadales bacterium
CCCCGGATCGGCCATTCCGGGGACCTTCCGCCAATCCTTGAGGAGATTCCCCCCCGAAGCCTGCGCGCCGCACTCGATGATATGCCCTGCGATGGTCCCCGCCGCGATCCGGTCCCAATCCTCCGGATCCCAGCCGAACTCGTGCACCAGCGGTCCCAGTGTCAGCCCGGTATCGGTAACCCGTCCCGTGATCACAATGTCGGCGCCACGACCGAGCGCTTCGACCACTGGGGCCATTCCGATGTAGGCGTTGGCCGAAACGACCTTGTCGCGGATCTCCCGCAGGGGCCGACCGGTGTCCATGTCCTTGAGCGCATGACCGCGAGCCAGCAGGTCATCGAGGCGCGGGAGGATGTCGTCGCCGGTGACGAGCCCGACCTTGACCTTGCCGGCCAGGCCGAGCTTCCGGGCGGAGGCCACCACCGCCTCGGCGCAGGCCCGCGGATTGACCCCGCCGGCGTTTGACGTCACCCGCACCCGCTTGGCGACGAGATCGGGGAGCAGCCGCTCCATCAGCGGCGGGAAGTCCTTGGCGTAGCCGAAGCGGGGGTCGCGCGACTTCTGTTTCTGCATGATGGACATCGTGACTTCGGCCAGGTAGTCCATCATCAGATAATCGATCGGTCCACCCCGCACCTGACGGACGGGGGCTTCGAGCCAGTCACCCCAGAAGCCCTGGCCGGCGGCGACACGAACGGTCTTGGTCATCAGCGCATCAAGGGGAGGGAGGGTGTCGGCAACGGGAGTTCGCGAGTCCAGGTGGCGCCGGCGCCCTCGACCTGTGCGGTGACAACGCCGAGGGGAACGAAGGCATCTCCCGGCGTCCAGGCATTCCGGGGAAAGAGGAATCGTGCGTCGCCGTCCGCACCAGGAGCGATCATGGCGCGGACCGAATCGGCCGGCACCAGCCGGAGCGCCGAGTCATCGGGCGCGTACAGTCGAATCGTCAGAGTGCCGAGCCACGCCGCCGTGTCCGCCGGATCGGCGAAGGCCGGAAAGAGAGTCAGATGGACCATCCCCGGATCGACGCGGTGCGGAAGCGCCGCCGCCATCCGTCCGATCGCATAGTTGAGGGGTGACTGCCCCAGCTGATGGCCGTCGGCGTCAAAGAGCGTCACGCCGAAATCGGTGAAGCGCCCCCACTGGCTCCGTTCCATTTGGAAGTCGACCTGCACCGACTTGGCCCAGGGCGGCGCCTGGAACGGCACCACGACCGGCGCTGATCCGCGCTGCACCACATAGACGATCCGTTGCGTACCCACCAGCCGCGCGCCAAGCATCGCGGTGACCGGTACCTCGGTCACGTTCCTGACCCTCACATCAACTCCCTGGCGGTCTCGGACCCCGCTCAAGGTGAACGGAGCTCGGCGCAACTGGATGCCCGCCGAGCTCAGGGTGGCCGGCGGCGCCACGGCGTCGACTTCATACACACCGGGAATCACATCGCGCGCATCGACGCGAAACATCGCAGCTTCGTTGCCGGCGGAGCCCTCGAGTTCATGGCCGCCGCGGAAGGGCATTCCGCCCGGCTCGTACAGAAAAGCGCCGACGACCTCGCGCGAGCCGGCGGTGGCCACCTGGACCTCGAAAGGTCTGGCGCTGTCGGCCCTGAAGTACCAGCGGCGCTCGGTCCCGGCGGCGAGTGGCGTCGGCCGCTCATCCAGCGGCACGTCAACAGGCCCCGGAACGACCACCGCATTGACCAGGCGCACCAGCGGTCCCGCGAGCGTATCCGGTCCCCATGTGGTCACTTCACCGACGTGAAGGCCGGGTGCGCCGATCTCCCCGGCGCGGTAGCGAAGCGTCACCGTCGTCGATGAGCCGCTGAAGGTCATCGGTGGAGGAGCCACGACCCAGCTCGTGTCAGAGCGAAAGGTGAGTATCAGCGGTGCCGTGTCGCTCCCGGCCCGATGGAGGGTGAACTGCTGCAGCGTATCTCCTGCCGAGGCGAGCGCCGCCGGCCGCAAGGCCGCGTTCCCGCTCCCGCCGAGCGGAGCGCCGGTCTCGGCAGTGATCTCAGGATAGGGAAAGCGGCGCGCCAGCCAGGTCCAGGCCCGGCCGACATCGGGAACCCCGGAACCCTGATCGAGCACGGTGAAGCCGGCGAGGGGCTGGGCAGTGACCATCAAGGCTTGCCGGAGACGGCGCGCCTCGATCGGCTCCCTCCGCTCGGTCAAAGCCGAGACGAGCAATGCCACGAGCCCGGCGGCATGGGGTGCAGCCATGCTGGTGCCCTGGAGCACCTCCATCCCGCGGTGCCAGGCCGGTACCGTCGAGAAGGCGACCCCCGGCGTCACCAGATCGGGTTTGGCGATCTCCCCGCCGCGGGAACTGAAGTAGGCGAGGACATCGGCGCCGGGATCGCGGGCAAAGAAGGGGCGCGGCAGCGTGGCCCCGACGCTGATCGCCCGCGAGGCCGAACCGGGGAAGCCGAGGGTCGAAAGCCCGGGCCCGTCATTGCCGGCGCTGATGGTGAAGGTGACGCCGGGATGGAGGGCGAGGACCGAATCGAAGAGGCGGTCGATCCGGGCGGTGCCCTCCCGCTCGTTTCCGACCCCGAAGCTCAGATTGATCACCAGAGGCATCTGGCGGGCGGCGGCGAAGGTGATGGCGTAGTCAAGTGCCTGAAGCATCGCACCGGTCGTCGAGATGGCGCCGTGCGCGTCATCGGCGATCTTCAGGCCGATCACCTGCGCGCCGGGGGCCACACCATCGAAACCGGGAATGCCGTAGAGGTCGTGCCCGGCGGCGATGCCGGCGACGTGAGTGCCGTGACCGCTGGTGTCAAAGAAGAGATCGAGGACCGGTTCACCCCTCTGCTCCCGCAGATTCACCGCGAGGTGGAGCGCGGGGGCGTGGCCCGGCGGCGCCCAGCCGAAGGTCTCGCGCGCCAGTTGATAATCGTGGATGGGGTGCTCATTCCTGAGCGATCCATCGCCATCGGTATCCGCGAAGAGCACCCAGCCGTCGCTCGCGCGGGTGACCACGACGAGCAGAGTGTCCCCCACCACGCCGTTCCAATTGAGATCGGCGGCGGGACCATCACCGAGCGAAAGCTCCCGAACCACACCGGCGTACCAGGGACCAACGCCGTTAACGGTCAGCACCCGGCTGAAACCGCCGAGGGTGCGGCCGCCGAAGGAGACCGAATCGCCCGCCGGAGCGATCCGGGTGAGCGGCACGCGCCCTTCTCCGGAGAAGTCACGGAGCTCGAGCAGCTTCGGTTCACCGGTCGTGGCGAGCGCCAGGCCCGGAACGCCCGGATCGATTCCGCTGTCGAGGATCGCGATCAGCACACCGCGTCCGTCCCAGGTCGGATGGGCCCGGCGGAAGTTGAGGACACCGGTCGAAGCGAGCGGCATCAGCCCGCGGGCGTAGGCCTCGGCCGGCGGAAGGACGAATGCGCCATCGGCGCGGACCGCACCGGCCGGGGCGAGTGGCGACACCAGCGGCGCGGGCCGGACCACCGCTCCGCACGCGGCGGCCAGGAGGACGAAGGGCGCGACACCGGCTCGGCGCATCCGCCGCTCAGCGCGCCGCATCGAGCGGCGGGAGGACGTAGGGGCCGAAGTGCGGACCGGCATAGCGGCCCACGACGTCGAGGAGGAAGGCGAGCGTCGGCCGGGTTTCTTCGACCGTGACGATCGCGTCGACGAAGCCGCGGGCCGCCGCGTACTTGGCGTCAAGCTGCTCGTCGTAGTCCACCCGCATCGCCTCGATGGACGCCTGGACGGCGGGAGGGACCGGCGTTTTGCCCTTCCGCGCTTTCTCGACCTCGGGACCGTGCACGGCGCCGACGGCGGACTCCCCTTCCATCACCGCCATCCGCCCCGTGGGCCAGCTCAGGATGAAGTCAGGATCGAATCCCTGCCCCGCCATCGCGTAGTACCCCGCTCCCGACGCGTGGTTCAGCGTGAGGACGATCTTGGGCACCGGGGCCGTCGCCATCGCTTCGACGAAACGGGCGCCGGCCCGGATGATCCCCGATTGCTCCGCCTCGGGGCCGACCATGAAACCGCTCACATCCTGGAGGAAGAGGAGCGGGAGTCCCTCGCGGCCGGCGTTCTCGATGAAGTAGGCCGCCTTCTCCGCGCTCTCGGTATACACGATGCCGCCGAAGGCCGGCGGTTCCCCCGGCGCCCCCTTGATGACGCCGCGCGCGTTGGTGATCACCGCGACCGGATGGCCCTCGACGTAGCCGTGCCCACAGAGCAGCTCTCCCGCCACATCAGGCTGAAACTCTGTGAGCACGCCGCCATCGAGCACGCACTTCAGCACCTCGCGCATGTCGTACGAGAGGCGATGATCGTGCGGCAGGAGTTCGTAGAGATCGGCGGGGGGACGGGCCGGCGGCGCCGGCGGCTTGAGACGCTGAATGGACGCCGTCTGCGGGAGGCGGGCGACGTAGGCGCGGATCTGCTTCAGGCACTCGACGTCATTGGGCGCCCGATAGTGGGCGACCGCGCTCACGGCAGTATGGGTCTTGGCGCCGCCCAGCGTCTCGGCATCCACCGTCTGGCCGGTGGCGCCCTTGACCAGGTTAGGGCCGCCGAGGCCCATGAAGCTGGTCCCCTCGACCATGAAGATGACGTCGGAGAGGGCCGGGAGATATGCGCCGCCGGCGATGCAGCTCCCCATCACGGCGCTGATCTGGGGGACCCGCAGATACCGGCGCATCAGGGAGTTGTAGTAGAAGATCCGCGCCGCGCCGTACTGCCCGGGAAAGACGCCGCCCTGATAGGGGAGATTGACCCCGGCGCTGTCGACCAGGTAGACGATGGGGATCCGCTCCCGCATCGCCGCTTCCTGGGCCCGGAGGATCTTGGTGATCGTCTCCGGCCACCAGCTCCCCGCCTTGACGGTGGCATCGTTGGCGACAACCACGCATTCGCGCCCCTCGACCCGCCCGATCCCGGTGATGACGCCAGCGGCGGGGGCCTGCCCCTCATACCGATCGTAGGCGACAAGGAGCCCGAGTTCGATCCAGGGGCTGCCCTGATCGAGCAGCGCCATCACCCGCTCGCGCGGGGGGAGCTGGCCCTTGGCGCGCATTTTCGCGGCGCGCTCCACCCCCCCGCCCTGTCGCAGACGGGTGGCGATGGTCTGATACGCCGCCGTGAGTTCCCGCAGCCGCGACGGCCGCGGCGGCGTGCTCAATCGCGGAGGTGGGCGACCGCCCACTCCTGGATGTACGAGATCAGGGCGGCGGTGGGAGTCCCGGGACCGAAGAGCTTGCCGACGCCGAGCGATTCCAGCCGGTCCATGTCATCCTGTGGAATGATTCCGCCCCCCGTGATCAGAATGTCCCCCCGGCCTTCGGCGTCGAGCAGCTGCTTGACCCGGGGAAAGAGGGTCATATGCGCGCCCGAGAGAATGGAGAGGCCGACCACATCGGCATCCTCCTGCACCGCCGCGCTCGCGATCATCTCCGGTGTTTGGTGCAGACCGGTATAGATGACCTCCATTCCCGCATCCCGCAGGGCGGCGGCCACCACCTTGGCGCCGCGATCGTGTCCGTCGAGTCCCGGCTTGGCGACCAGGACCCGGATGGGGCGCTTCTGCGTGGTTGTTGCCATCATCGTGTCGGTCCTTAGGAAGGCTTAAAGCTTAGAGCTTGAAGCTTAGATCTCAGAAAAACACCGGCTCTCGATACGCTCCGTACACATTCTCCAGCACGTGGCGAATCTCGTAGAGGGTGCAGTACGCGCGGGCGCAATCGAGCATCGCCGGGATGATGTTCTGATCGGCAACCGCGGCGGCGCGAAGGGCCTCCAGGCGCCGGTCGACCAGCCCCTGATCGCGCCGCGCGCGCAATTCGGCCATCCTCCGGCGCTGCTGCCGTTCCGCGTCATCGGAAATCTTGAGGATTTCGGGGGGCTCTTCCTCTTCTTCCCCGAAGCGATTGACGCCAACCACGATCTTCGTC
>JBIOIC010000140.1:0-5920 GCA_044449625.1 Gemmatimonadales bacterium
ATCGGCGAGTGCGCGGCGCCGAGCCGCGGCCGCAAGGCGCTCGGCGCCCGGCGCATCCTGCAGCAGCTCCCGCACCAGCGGTTTCAACTCGGCGGCATCGCGGAAGACGCCGATCTCCTCCCCTTCGACGAAGAGGGGGGGAAGGTCGGCGCGATCATCCACGACCTGGGCGACCCCCATCGCGGCGAGTTCGAAGGTGCGGGCGTTGCATCCCGCCGAGGAGGGGACCGCGCCATCGGGCCCCTCCCGATGAAAGTTGAGCGCGACCAGCGCACCGGCGTACGCGCGCACGTAGTCGTCGAGCGAGAGCACGTCGCCGCGGCAGTAGTCCCGAAGCCGCGTGCGACGCCAACCAGGCCCCCACACCGCCAGGCCGAACTCCACGACCTCGCCGAGGAGCCGTTCCCGATGGGGCGTCGCCTCGCCGACGAAGACCACGTTGGCCCGGAACTCATCCCGCGAGCGCATCGGCCGGTGGACCGAGGGATCGCACCCGTGGGGGAGGTAGGCGGCGCCGGGAATGCGGGCGGCAAGATCCGAGTCCGCTGTCCAGACCCCGTCGTAGGTCTCGGCCGGAGAGCCGACGGGCGCGACGCCGTCCTCCCCACCCCACCAGAGGAGCCAGCGCGCGTCGTGGGCGGCGCGAAGCCCGTGCACCACATCGTCCTGGGGGACCACCGGCCCGAGGGCGAGCACCAGCTCCGGGCGATGATCGGAGAGGGCGCGATTGAGCCGGGTGCGGAGATCGCCGCCGCGCAGGCGCTCAAGCCAGCCGCCAGGCGCGAGGTCGACGGTGGCCACCGACCAGCCGAGCCGCTCGAGCGCGCGGCGGCGGAGGGGAGCGTGCGCGTGGCGCTCCCCGTCAAAGTGCGAGACGAGGAGGATCTTCCTCCCGTTCAGGATGGGGATCGGCCCGGTCACGGCGCCGAGATCGGGACCGGCGACGCCACCGGCTCGTCGCGGAACTGCAGGTCGTAGAGCCGCCGGTACATCCCGCCGCGGCGGTAGAGCTCTTCGTGGGTTCCCTGCTCGATGATGCGCCCGTCGTCGACCACGAGGATCCGGTCGGCGTGCCGCACCGTGGCGAGCCGATGCGCGATGACCAGCACCGTGCGATCCTGCATCAACCGCTCGATGGCCTCCTGCACCAGGCGTTCCGATTCGGTGTCGAGGGCGCTGGTGGCCTCGTCGAGAAGGAGGATCGGTGGATCGCGGAGCAGCGCCCGCGCGATCGCGATGCGCTGGCGCTGCCCCCCCGAGAGCCGGGCGCCACGCTCACCGAGCACCGTCGCGTACCGGAGGGGGAGCCCGGTCACGAAATCGTGGGCGTTGGCGGCCCGTGCCGCCGCCTCGACCTCGGCGTCCGTAGCTCCGGGACGGCCGAAGGCGATGTTGTTCCGCACCGTATCGTTCAACAGCACAGTATCCTGGCTCACCATCCCGATGAGGTCGCGCAGCGAGGCGCGGGTGAAGCGATCGAGCGGCACCCCGTCGAGACGGACGGCCCCGCTGACCGGGTCCCGCAGCCGCGGCATCAGTTCGATGAGGGTGGTCTTCCCCGCCCCGGAGGGACCGACCAGCGCCACCACCTGCCCCCGCGGCACGGCGAAGGAGATATTCCGCAGGACTTCCCGCTCGCCGTCATAGGAGAAGGAGACGTGATCGAAGGCGATCTCGCGGGAGAACTGCGCGACCCCCGCTCCGGGCAGGTCCTTCTCCCCTTCCGGCGTGTCGAGCAGTTGGAAGACGCGGTCGGCGCTGGCGAGCGCGACGGCGAGATCGGCCGGGAACTGGGCGATCGCCTTGATCGGCGACATCATCCGCAGCGCCAGCACCAGGAAGGTGATCAGCTCCGCCGGAGAGAGCGGCGTCGGACCGCCCGTGATCCACGGCCGGGTGCCTCCGACCAGGAGCAGGATCAGCACCAGGCCGCCAAAGATCTCGCTGATCGGGCTGGTGAGGGATGAATAACGGTTGGTGCGGATGACCTGGCGGCGATAGTCCGATGCCTGGGTCTCGAAGCGGGCCGCCTCCTGGTCCGCCGCACCATAGGCGCGGATCAGCTTGATCGCCCCGAGCCGCTCGGTGATGTAGCTCGTGATCTCGCCCCATTCCTCCGCCCGGTCCTTCGCGTGGCGCCGCAGACGGCGCAGCACGATCCGCAACCCGAAGATGAGCACCGGCGCCGCCGCGAGCGCCAGGATCGTCAGGCGCCACGATGCCATCGTCAGGATGACCAGGGTCACCAGGATCACGCTGAAGTTCTGGAAGAACTTCACCAGCGACGTGTTGATCACGTTCTTGATCTGATCCACGTCGGTGATCACCCGCTGGATCAACTGGCCGGAGCGGGTCCGCTGGAACACGCCAAGATCGAGAGTAAGCAGGTGGCGAAAGAGGCGGGCGCGGAAATCCCGCACCACTCCTTCCTGCACCCCGACACCGATCTGGTTCGCCGCGTACCCGGTCACGTTCTTGAGCAGGAGCACCGCCACCATCAACCCCACGATCCGCGCGATCGCCTGGTCCTGCGACGTGCCCGCCAGGACCGGGCCGAGGAGCGCATCGGACCAGTGCTCGAGCATCGATCCCCCCGTCCCGAGCGCGCCCGCGGTACCGAACAGGTGCTTGAGGAGCGGAATCAGCATCACGATCGTGGCGCCGTCGAGCACCGAGGAGAGCAGGGTGCACCCCGCCGCGGCGATGAAGCCGAGGCGATAGGGACCGAGCTCGCCGAAGAGACGGCGGGCGGTGCTCACGCTCGGCTCCGGCGGGGCGTCAGGAGGGCGATCGGGAGGATGACCTCTTCGGGGGTGACGCCGCCGTGGAGGAAGGCGCCGCGATAGCGGGCCTGGTACTCGCGCAGCTTGGTGGGATAGACGAAGAACCGGTCCCCGGTGGCCAGGAGCAGCCGCTCGCGTGGGCCGCGCGAGGGGAGTCCCCACGCCGCGAGGTCGGACACGGAGATCGCGGCCTCCGGGTCCTCCGCGTGCAGGTCGTCGCCGAACTTGTAGCGGAGGTTGGAGGTCACGTCGCGTTTGGCGAAGACGGTCGCCGGGGTATGGCAGTGGATCGAGCCGTGGTCGCTGGTAAGCAGCACTGGGACGCCGCGGCGGTCGGCTTCCTTCAAGGCCTCCAGCAGTGCCGAGCGCTCGAACCAGGTGCGGGTGAGGCCCCGCATCGCCGCGGCGTCGCGGGCCACCTCGTAAAGCATCGAATGCTCGGTCCGGCCGTGGGTCAACTGGTCAATGAAGTTGAAGACCAGCGCCGTGACCCCCTCCTGCGCGAGGTGGGCTGGCAGGCGCCGCAGGAGCCCTTCGCCATCGTGCGCGGTAAAGAGCTTCTCGTAGCGCACCGGGACCGCTCGACCGGTCAATTCCAGCAGTTGTTCGGACAGGAGCTGCGCTTCGTGCGCGTTCAAGCTCGACTCGTCATCGGGCGCCTGCCACCACTCGGGGTGACGGGTGGCGAGCTCCGCCGGAAAGAGGCCGCTGAAGATGGCGTTCCGGGCGAAGGGCGTCGCGGTCGGCAGGATCGAGAAATAGTGGGCCGTCTCGATGTCGAACCACCGGGCGATGAGCGGCTGCAGCACCTCCCACTGGTCCAGCCGCAGGCAGTCGAGCACGACGAGCAGCGCCTTGCCGTTCCCCTCGAGGACCGGGCGCAGGAACTCCGCGCCGATGTCCACCGAGAGCGGCGGACGGTCCGCCTCATTGCGGAGCCAGGCGGGGTAGCGATCTGCCACGTACTTGGCGAAGTCGGGGCGGAGGCTCTCCTGCAGCGTGCGGAGCGCATCCTGCAGGCCCCGTTCTTCCGCTTCCCCCAGCCGTACTTCCCAGAGCGCCAGCTCCGCCGTCAGCTCCATCCACTCGCGCCAGCCCAGACGCTGGCCGCGCTGGGCTTCGAGGTCCCGGAAGCGGGTCGCGAAGTCGCGGGCGAGCCGCTGCTGGCGGATCCGGTCACCGTCGAGCAGCCGGGTCACCACCGAGAGGATCTGCCGTGGATTGACCGGCTTGATCAGATAGTCCGAGATCTCCACACCGATCGCGTCCTTGAGCGTTTCGGTCTCCTCGCTCTTGGTCACCATCACCACCGGCATCGACTGATCAATCGCGCGGATGTCGCGGAAGAGCTCGAGCCCCCGCCGCCCCGGCATCTGCTCGTCGAGCAGCACGACGCCGTAGGCCTGGCGCTGGAGCAGGACCAAGGCGTCGTCGCCGTGCGCGGCCCGCTCGACGGTGAAGCCCTGCTGTTCGAGAAACAGGACGTGGGAAGTCAGGCTGTCAGCTTCGTCATCCACCCAGAGGATGCTCTTGGGACGTGGCATGGTGGAAAGCTACCGTGAACGGTGAACGGTGAACAGTGAACGGCGGCGGCAGGACTTCCACCACCGCCCGCCGATCGTTCACCGCCTACCGTTCACCGGATCGGGAGGTACATTCTCATCGTGCCGCCGCCTTCCTCCCCCCGCATCCTCGCCATCCGCTTCAGCTCGATCGGCGATATCCTCCTTACCACCCCGCTCTATCGCGCCCTCAAGTCGCGCCATCCCGACGCCCGGCTCACGGTGCTGACCCAAGCGGGCATTCGCACCGCTCCTGGAGAACAACCCGCGGATCGATCAGGTCTGGACCCTGGCCCCCAGCGAGTCCCTCGTCGCGCTCGCATCCCGCATCCGGGGCGAGCACTTCACTCACCTGCTCGACCTTCACGGATCGCTGCGGACCCGGGCTCTTCGATGGCTGGTCCCCGGCCGGTGGAGCGGCTATCGCAAGCGGGCCCGGGCCCGGTGGGGCCTGATCCACTGGAAGCGGAACTGGTATCGCGACCTGGTGCCGGTGGCGGAGCGGTATTTCGAGGCGGCCGGGGCGCTCGACGTTCACCCCGATGGAGGGCCACCCGAGTTCTTCGTTCCCGCCGATGCGGAGAACGCCATGCGCGCCTGGGTGGCGGGGGCCGGACTGCCCTCGCGCTTCGCGGTCCTCGCACCCGGTGCGGCGCACGCCACCAAGCGCTGGCCGGCGGCGTCGTGGGCGGTGGTGGCCTCGACGCTCGCCGCGCGCGGCATCGGCGTGGTGACGGTCGGCGGACCCGAGGACGCCGCCGTCGCGGGGGGAACCGCCGCCGCCGCGGGCGGATTCGGGGCGAGCGCCGCGGGGCGCACCTCGCTCCCCGAAACGGCCGCGTTGCTGCGACAGGCGGCGGTGGTCGCGTCGGGTGACACCGGTGTGATGCACCTGGCGACCGCCGTCGGGACGCCGGTCGTCGCCCTCTTCGGGCCGACGGTCCGGGCCTTCGGGTTCTTTCCTTATTCCACCGCGGCGACGGTGCTGGAACTCGCGCTGGATTGCCGCCCCTGCTCGTCGCACGGCGGCGCCCGCTGCCCCCTGGGACACCACGCCTGTCTCCGCGGGATCGTGCCGGCCGAGACCGAGCGCGCCCTCCTGGTCCACCTGGGGTGAGCGCCGCCACACCCGCGGCGATGCTCGCCGGTCTCTTGAGCGGTACGGCCCGCGGTCCCCGACGCGAAGGGGTCTACGCGGTCTGGCTGGTGGTGCGGGTCGCCGGTGACCTGGGCCTCACCCCGCCGATCGCCGAGCGTGCCCACCACCGCCGCCTCGACGCGCTGGCCCGCCGGCTCTCCAGTCTCACTGTCCCCCCGCCGCTGCGCCGCGCCCTCACCGGGGCGCTCTTGAGTCTCGCGGAGTCGACCCCGGAATCGGCCGCCATCGCCTTGCAGCAGCTCATGGCACCGGTCCGCGATTCCCTCGGCGGAGAAGCGGCCGAGGCGGTAACGCTGGCGGCCCGGGCGGCGAAGGCGGGGGTGCGGAACCTCGACGCGGGAGAACCCAAGGGGTGAGATCTCGCTCTCCGCTCCGCTTGACTCACCGCACCGCGATCCCGGCAGTATCTTCCCCCG
>JBIOIC010000141.1:0-5917 GCA_044449625.1 Gemmatimonadales bacterium
CCTTTCTCGTCCGGCAGGCCGACGTGAGCCTCTCGTTCGGCGGTGCCGCGGCCCGGGACAACGCCTTCCAAGCGACAGTGCAGGGAGTCACCTCCGATCCCGCCCTTTATGGCAAGCCGACGACCTTCACGGGAGGGGGCCGGATCGCGGGCGCCGTGTCGATGGGTCTGGCTCTGGGCGGCATGCTCGATCACACCGGTGCCGTGGCCACGGACAGCGCGGCGGGACGGATGACGGGGATCAAGCTCCCGTCGTTCGCGCTGCCGGGATTGCCCTATACGGCGATGCCGGGTGTGGGGACGGGGAGCTTCGCCTTCGCGCTCCACGGCGATCAACTCCGGGGCCGCTGGACGATCGAGGCGCCGCACGTATCGTGGGCCGGCGATTCTACCGGCCAGTCGTCCGGCGCGACGGACCAGATGGTGGGGCGGGTGCTGCGGGGGATCGGTACCCTCACGCTCGACGCCCAGCTCGGCGGCACCCTCGCGGCGCCGACGGTTTCCATCAGTTCCAACGTGGGAGACGCGGTTGCCAAGCAGGTTTCCGCCCTGGCCGGTGAGGCGGTGCAGAAGGCCGAAGCTGCGGCGCGGGCCGCGGTGGACCAGCAGGTGGGACCCAAGGTCGCTGCGGCCAAGGCGCAGGTGGCGGCGGTGCAGGCAGAGGCCACAAAGTCGCTGGCCGATGCAGAGGCCAAGCTCGAAGACCAGAAGAAGCAGCTGGAGTCGCGTCTGCAGGCCGTCACCCGCGGGGCGCTGCCCGGCGGGATCAAGTTCTAGCACCCGGAGATTCCCGATGTTCCTCCCGCTCGCCGCCCTGGCGCTGCTCGCCGCAGCGCCGCGGCCCGCTGCTCGCTATGACATCCGCTACACCTTCCGATCGGCCGAACCGGCCACCCATTTCGGCGATGTGACCGTGACCGTGGGCCGGCGCGACCGGGACCTGGTGCAGTTCCAGCTTCCGGCCTGGTATCCGGGCCGCTACGCCATCTACAACTTCGCGGCCAACGTGCAGGAAGTCTGGGCCAAGTGTGGCGACGCGACCGTGCCCGCGCCCAAGACCGACAAGACGACCTGGCTGGTGCAGTGCATCCGCACCAAGCCGATCACCTTCGGCTACCGGGTCTGGTGGAACGACCTGAACGGCTCGTTCTCGCAGATCGACAGCACCCACATCAACCTGAATCCGGGAAACAGCTTCGTCTACGTGGTGGGGCGGAAGTCCGATCCGGTGACCGTCACCTACGCCGGGCCCGACGGCTGGAGGATCATCAACGGCCAGCCCGGCGAAGGGCCGATGTACCGCTTCCCGAATTACGACATCTTCATCGACAACCCGACCGAGATCTCCAACGCCTTCACCGTCGACAGCTTCATCGTCGGCCAGGTGACGTACCGGGTGATGCTCCACACCGACAAGGATCCCGGCGACTTCCGGCTCCGCCTGGTCCACGACATCCAGCGCATCGTGACCGCGGAGGCGGCGCTCTGGGGCGATCCGCCGATTCCCCAGTACACCTTCCTGGTCCACTTCCTCCAGGGGAACGGGGGCGACGGGATGGAGCACACCAGCTCGACTCAGATCAGCCTCCCGGTCTCCCTCGCCTCCCTGACTGACACCAGTCAGTACCTGAACGCCCTCGGCGTCTTCGGGCACGAGTTCTTCCACACCTGGAACATGAAGCGGCTGCGCGCCCGCGAGCTCGGGCCCTGGGATTACACCCGGGAGACCCCGACCCGGACCCTCTGGATCGGTGAGGGGGTCACCAACTACTACGGCGTCCGGATGATGCTCCGCAGCGGTGTCTGGGACACCGCTCGCTACGTGAAGCGGGTGGCGCAGGCGGTCACCCAGCTGCAGTCCTCCCCCGGCCGCCTGCTGATGACGGCCGAGCAGAGCTCCGAGGCGGCCTGGTTCTTCGACGCGGTGCCGCTGCGCCAGAAGACCAACCTCCGGAACACGACGATCTCCTACTACAACAAGGGCGAGCTCCTCGGCTGGCTGCTCGATCTCGACATCCGGGCCCGGACCCACGGCCAGAAGTCGCTGGACGACGTGATGCGGTTGATGTGGAAACGGTTCTGGCTCGGTAAGAGCGACAGCTACTATCTGCAGGGTCACGGCTACTCCGACGCCGACTTCCTCCAGGCGGTCAACGACGTGAGCGGGAGCAATCACGCGGAGTTCTTCCGCCGCTACGTCTCCGGGCTCGACGAGCTGCCCTATGACAGCGTCCTCGCCGGGGTGGGGTTGAAGCTCACCGCGAGCGACGGCAAGTACTCGCTCTCCCTGGATCCGGCCGCTCCGGGCGCCGATCTGGGCCGCGCCTGGCTCCTGGGACATTGACCGCAGGGCCCCTCGCGCCGCGTCCCGGGAGCGGTAGATTCACGCCATCCTTCACCTGGAACCATTGACGCCGCTCGTCATCGGAGTGCCGCGGGAGCAGTTGCCGGGGGAGCGCCGGGTGGCGCTCGTTCCCGAAACAGCAGGCCGCCTGGTCAAGGCGGGGCTCGGCGTCGTCGTGGAGCGGGGGGCGGGCGTGGCCGCCGGATTTCCCGACGATCAGTACGCCGCGGCCGGCGCCACTCTGGTCGATGCCGCCGCCGCCTTCGGGGCCGGGCTCGTGCTCAAGGTCCAGGCGCCCACCATCGCCGAAACGACGCTGCTTCGGGTGGACGCGGCCGTGGTCGCCCATCTCTCTCCCCACGCCCACGCCGAGTCGATCCGCGCGCTCAACGAGCGGCGGGTCGCCGGTTTCGCCGTCGAGCTGGTGCCGAGAAGCACGCTGGCGCAGGCGATGGACGTGCTTTCCTCTCAGGCCACCATCTCCGGTTACAAAGCGGTGCTGTTGGGCGCCGCCGAACTCCCGAGGATACTGCCGATGCTCACCACCGCCGCCGGGACCCTCGCTCCCGCGAAGGCGTTCATCATCGGCGCCGGAGTCGCCGGGCTGCAGGCGATCGCGACCGCGCGCCGGCTCGGGGCCGTGGTCTCGGCCTTCGACGTCCGTTCCGCCGCCCGGGAGCAGATCGAGAGCCTCGGCGCCAAGTCGGTCGGCAAGGAACTTGAGAGCGCCGAAGGGACCGGCGGATATGCCCGCGAGGTGAGCGGCGGGGAACAGGCCCGGATCGAGGCGCTGCTCGCCGGGCACCTGAAGGAGCAGGATCTCGTCATCACGACGGCGCAGATCCCGGGGAAGCCGGCGCCGCGGCTCATCAGCGCCGCGATGGTGGCCGCGATGAAACCGGGGTCGGTAATCGTGGATCTCGCGGCGGAGACCGGCGGGAACTGCGCTCTCACCCGGGCGGGAGAACGGGTGGACGCGCACGGGGTCGTGGTCCTCGGCCCGGTCAACCTTCCCGCGACCGTTCCCCTCCACGCCAGCCAGATGTACAGCCGGAACCTCTTCGCCTTCGTGCAGCGGGTGGTGAAAGACGGGGAACTGGCGCTCGATCCCAAGGATGAGATCACCGGACCGATGAGGGTGACGGGTCCTGGAGCTTAGAGCCTAGAGCTGATGGCTGATGGCTGATGGCTGATGGCTGATGGCTGATGGCTGATGGCTGATGGCTGATGGCTCAATGGCACACACGGAGCGTACCGCGAAATGTCAACCACCGGCATCATCGAACTCTACGTCTTCATCCTGGCCGCCTTCGTCGGCTACCAGGTGATCACCCGCGTGCCGCCGCTGCTGCATACGCCGCTGATGAGCGCGACCAACGCCATCTCGGGCATTTCGCTGGTCGGGTCGCTGGTCGCGGCGGGGAGCAATCGCAACGAGGTGAGCACGATCCTCGGCTTCATCGCCGTGACCTCAGCCACGATCAACGTGGTGGGCGGGTTCCTGATCACCGACCGGATGCTCAAGATGTTCAAGCGCCACGACCTCCCCGGCCCGAAGGCCTGATGGACGCGCGCCAGGCCTTCGTCGAACTCACCTACCTCACCGCCTCAGTCCTCTTCATCCTGGGGCTCCGGTCGCTCACGCGCCCGGAACAGGCCCGGCGCGGGATGAACCAGGCGGCGCTGGGAATGCTGCTCGCCATCTGCGGGACGCTGGCCCAGCACGAGATCGTCCGCTACGACTGGATCCTGGCGGGGCTGGTCCTCGGCACGGCAATCGGCTATCCCCTCGGCGTCTTCGTACCGATGACGGCGATGCCGCAGCGGATCGCCATCTCCCACCTCTTCGGCGCCCTCGCCGCCACCCTGGTCGGCGTGGCCGAGTACTACACGCTGATGCACGGGGCCGGCGTCGGCCACGCCGAGATGGCGGCGCTCGGGTTCGAGGTGCTCTTCGGGAGCCTGACGATCACCGGCAGTTTCATGGCGTTCGGGAAGCTGCAGGGGTTCCTGCCGGGCCGGCCGATCACCTACCCGGGCCAGAACGCGGTCAACCTCGGGCTCTTCGCCTTGGCGCTCGGGCTCTTCGGCTACCTCATCGTCGAGCCGAGTACCCGGGCCGCCTTCTATGCGATGGTCGGGATCGCCTTCAGCCTCGGCATCTTCATGGTGCTGCCGATCGGCGGGGCCGACATGCCGGTTGTCATCTCGCTGCTCAACTCGTACGCCGGGCTCGCCTCATCGGCCACCGGGTTCGCCATCGGCAACAACGTCCTGATCATCGCCGGCGCCCTCGATGGAGCGAGCGGCCTCCTCCTCTCGGTCCTGATGTCGAAGGCGATGAATCGGAGCTTCGCCAACGTCCTCTTCGGTGCTTTCGGGGCACCGGCGGCGGGGCCGGGGCGGTCGTCGGTGGGCCTCACGGTCCGCTCCATCACGGCGGAGGACGCCGCGACGCAGCTGGGCTACGCCGGGTTGGTCATTGTGGTGCCGGGCTATGGGATGGCGGTGGCCCAGGCGCAGCACGCGGTGCGAGAGCTGGAGGAACAGATCGAGAAGCGAGGCGGGACGGTCAAGTACGCCATCCATCCGGTGGCGGGGCGGATGCCGGGCCACATGAATGTCCTGCTGGCCGAGGCAAGCATTCCCTACGACCGGCTGTACGACATGGAGGAGATCAACGGTCAGTTCCCGCAGGCGGATGTGGCGCTGGTCATCGGCGCCAACGATGTCGTCAATCCCGCGGCCCGGACCGACCCCGGCAGCCCGATCTACGGAATGCCGATCCTCAACGCCGACCAGGCGAAGAACGTCATTGTCCTGAAGCGCTCGATGAGCCACGGATTTGCCGGGATCGAGAATGAGCTATTCTACGATCCCCGGACGTCGATGCTCTTCGGCGATGCGAAGGCGTCCTTGAACCGACTCGTGACCGAAGTGAAGAATCTTTGACCCCCATTCCCGGAGATCATATGTCCAGTCGAATCGCACTCACGCTGATCCTGTCGGCCGCGCTGGCGGCGCCGGCCGTCGCGCAGGGCCCGTGCGGCGCCAATGGTCCCCACCTTCCCGCCGTCGGCGCCTGGGCCTCATTCAATACCGTGACCCCGGGGCGGGATGGCCCCCGGTCGTCCACCATGAAGATGGCCTACCTCAACCACGAGTCGTCCGGCGAGCGGCTGGAGTTCCAGATCACGTCCGAGCGGGGTGCCGTCGTGATGCAGATGCTGGTCGATGGATTTCCCTATGATGCATCGTCGATGAAAGAGGTCGTCTTCAAGATGGGTGACCGCCCGGCGATGAAGGTGGGCGATCAGATGATGCAGATGATGCGCAGCCGCGCGCCGAACTCCGGTATCACCAAGGAGATGTGCGCCGAGCTGACGAAGGTGGGGGAGGAGACCGTGACCGTGCCGGCCGGCTCTTTCAAGACCACCCACTATCACAGCGCGAGCAAGAACACCGACGTGTGGGTGTCCAGCAGCAGCCCCTTCGGGCTGATCAAGGAGAAGGGGGCCGACACCAGCATGGAGTTGACCGGAACCGGGACCGGCGCCAAGACCGCCATCACCGA
>JBIOIC010000142.1:0-5873 GCA_044449625.1 Gemmatimonadales bacterium
CGGGCTCTTTCCCGACGCCTTCTGGCACATCGGCGGGGACGAGGTCCCCGGCACCGAGTGGAAGCAGAACGCCCGGATCCAGGGATGGATGAAGGCCCACGGCATCAAGGACAATGCGGCCTTGCAGGCCCACTTCAATCGACGGCTCATCGGGATCCTTGCGCGTCACCACAAGCAGGTGGTGGGGTGGGATGAGATCCTGAATCCGGCGCTCCCGACCACCGCGGTCATCCAGTCGTGGCGTGGTACCAGCTATCTGGGCGACGCGGCCAAGCGGGGCTATCGCGGGATACTCTCGGCGCCGTACTACCTCGACCATATCGACCCGGCCGATCAGCTTTACCTGGCCGACCCGCTCCCGGCGAGCGCCGGCCTCACCGATGCGGAAGCGGCGCGAGTGCTGGGCGGCGAAGCGTGCATGTGGGGGGAGTACGTGGGCCCCGGGACGGTGGAGAGCCGGATCTGGCCCCGCCTCGCCGCAGTGGCGGAGCGCTTCTGGAGTCCGGCAACCGTGATCGACGTGACCGACATGTATCGCCGGCTGGACGTGGTCTCGGTCGAACTCGCCGAACTTGGGATCGGGCATCTCGATCACACCGATCGCGCAATCGCCGAGATGCTGAACGGCGGCCCCGGTGCCGAGGCACTCGAACTCCTGCTCACGGTGACGCAACCGGGCAACTTCGGCCAGCGCGCCGACGGGATGAGCTGGACCCAACAGACTCCGCTGGTACGTCTGATCGATGCCGCGGTTCCCGATCCCGCCGCCCGCCGTGTGTACGCCGACCTGGTGCGCCGGACGCTCGCGGCAGACACAGTGGCCCGAAGTGAGCTCAACGCCCGCTTCCGTTCGCTCGGCGGGCTCGGTGCTGGAGTGCGGGCCGCGGCGATCACGGCGCCGCTCGCGGCTGATGGCATCCCCGCCGCCGATATGCTCGGTGAGCTCGGCGCCGTTGGGCTGGGCGCGACTGGATACTTGGCGAAGGGTGCGACAATGCCGGTCGAGGCCCGCGATTCCGCGTTGTCCGTCCTCCGTGACGCGGAGAAACCGCAGGGAATGCTTCGCCTGGTGATCGTCGATGCGGTGCGGACGCTGGTGACCGCGGCGGCGGAGGGAAAACCATGAGATCGGGTGAACGGTCAACGGTGAACGGTCAACGGGCGGTGGCGGCGGTCCTTGGTCACGGGATCGTTCACCGTTCACTCTTGACCATTTACCTCCTCGCAGTCGCCTGCTCCCCCCGCACCAGCGCGGACCCGCTCGATGAGCACTCTGCCCCCCTCCCGACGGGGCAACTCCTCGACCCCGCCGGCGTTACCCGGCCGGTCGGCCAGATGCCGCTCGGGATGGCACTCGCGCCCGATGGCCGCCACGTCGCCCTGCTGCTGAGCGGCTATCGCGAGCAGGGGCTCCAGATCGTCGATCGCCTCGGCACCGTCACTCAGACGATCCCGCAGGACGCAGCCTTCGTCGGAATCGCCTTCGCACGCGATGGGAAGTCGCTCTACACCTCCGGCGGCAATCTCGATCTCATCTATCATTACACCTGGACTGGCGACAGCGCGATCCGCGCCGACTCGATCGTGCTCGGACCCCGGAACAAGGATGGCAACGCGACGCACTATCCGGCGGGACTTGCTTTCTCCTCCGACGGCGGGACGCTCTACGTAGCGGAGGATCTCGCCGACTCGCTCGCGGTCATCGATCTCGCGAGTGGCCGAGTCACCCAGCGCATCGCCGTGGATCGCTATCCCTACGCGGTGGCGGTCACTCCCGATGGTACCGTCTTCGTCTCCTCCTGGAATGCCGACTCGATAACGATCTTCCGCGCGACTCCCGATCATCAGCTGGGATTCGTGGGGAAGATCGCCGCGGGCCGCCACGCCTCCGCGCTCCTCCTCAGCGCCGACGGCTCCCGGCTCTTCGTCGCCTCGGGAAGCACCGATCGTATCACCGTGATCGACACCAAGTCCCTCGCGCCGATCGCTGTGCTGCGCGACACGGTGCCCGCCGGTGTGGCCGAGGGCGCCACGCCCGATGCGCTGACGCTCTCGGCTGATGGGGCGCGTCTCTTTGCCGCCGAAGGGGATGCCAATGCGGTCGCGGTGTTCACTCTCTCGGCCGCGACCGCCGGCACCTCGCGGGCAGCCGGCAATGATCAGTTGACCGGCCGAATCCCGGTGGGGTGGTATCCCGTCTCGCTCGTGACCGCCGGTGGCACCGTCATCGTCGCGAGCGGGAAAGGCCTCGGCACCGCCCCCGATCCCGGCGGCCCGCGGCCTGGCGTCGCTCGGATACGAAGCGGTCCCAACGCCGATCGGCAGTACACGCTGGGCCAGCTTGAAGGGGCGATCTCGATCGTCCCGCTTGCGGGGCTCTCATTCGGCGCGCTCACCAAGCGGGTGTATGCCGCCAACGGCTGGAACGATCGGCTCCGCCAGCATCGGTATCCCCCGTTTACTCACGTCATCTACATTCTGCGGGAGAACCGCACCTACGATCAGATCCTGGGCGATCTTCCGGGGGCCGATGGCGATACCGCGCTCGTCTTCTTCGGCCGCGACGTGACGCCGAACGCGCACGCCCTTGCGACCCGCTTCGGCGTCTTCGATCGGTTCTTCGTGAACGCCGAGGTGAGCGGGGACGGCCATAGCTGGTCGATGGCGGCCTACGCGACCGACTACACCCAGAAGACGGTGCCGACCAACTACGCCGCCAAGGGGGGCCGGTCGTACGACTACGAAGGGACCAATCGCGATTTGCTCCCGAAGGACGACGTCTCCAGTCCGGCACAGGGGTACCTCTGGAACCTGGCGGAGCGCGCGGGGCTCTCCTTCCGGAACTTCGGCGAACGGGTGGCGGATGAGGAGGAGGAGGGGAAGAAGGTGTACGTCGGCTCAGGGAACTATCTCGCGGCGCACACCGACCCGGGCTATCCCGGCTTCGACATGGGGATTCCCGATCAGCACCGCGCCGATCTCTGGCTGGCGCAGTTCGGGCAGTGGGTCCTGGCCGATTCGATGCCGGCGCTGCAGACCATCCTGCTGCCGCGGGACCATACCGCCGGCGGCTCGGCCGGGAGCAGCACCCCCCGCGCGATGGTGGCGGACAACGATCTCGCTCTCGGCCGGATCGTGGCGGCGGTCTCCAGGAGTCCCTTCTGGAAGAACACCCTCATCGTGGTGCTGGAGGACGACGCGCAGGATGGCCCTGATCACGTCGATTCCCATCGCTCACCGTTGCTCGTGATCTCGGCCTGGAATCGGTCCGGGGTCTATCATCGCTTTACCAACACCACCGATGCCATCCGGACGATCGAGGACGTGCTCGGTCTCGGGCACCTGTCCCAGTTCGACGGCTTCGGCCGGCCGATCACCGAACTCTGGGCTGGGAAGCCCGATCTCCGTCCCTACGTCGAGATCCCGGCCCGCATCGATCTCCGTGAGCGAAATCCGGCCAAAACAAGAGCCGCTCGGGAATCGAAGCGGCTCGACTTGAGCGATGCCGATCGCGCCGACGAAGAGTTGTTCAATCACATCCTCTGGCGGATGGTGAAGGGAGATGCGGTGCCGTATCCCGGCCCGATCCGTATGTCGGCGCTCGAGGTGCGGCGGGCGGAGTAGAGGCACAGCATACCACGGAGGCACGGAGTACACGGAGAGCAGGGCGTTGTGGGCGTGGCGGACGGAGTTCAGTCTGTTGGACCACATCAACGGCTTTGCTCCGTGACCTTCCGTGTGCTCCGTGCCTCCGTGGTGCGTAGTTTGTCCCGGATTCAGCGCAGCATCGCCGCCGTGGAATCGGGTGACCCATCGTTCGGCGCCGGTTTGACGCCGAGGAGGTGCGCCAGCAGGTCGTAGACGTGGATGTTCTGGAATCCGCCCACTTCCACCCCCTTCTTGAAATCCGGCCCCTTGGCCACGAAGAGCGCCCGCATCGACGGGAGCGCGTTGTCGTAGCCATGATCGCCCCCCGCCATCACCGGCCGCCTCGCGGCGTAGCTCCGAGTCGTGACGTACCAGCCGTCGTCCGCGAGTGCGACGATGGTGGAGATGCGCGGGTTCGAGCTGTAATGGAACCGGGCCGGGACGTCGGCTTTCCAGTACACGCTCAAGTGCGGGTTCGCCCCCTTGAGTCGCCGGTACACGCTGTCGGCATACCCCGCCTTCGGCGCGATCCGCGCTCCCGCACCCCCTTCGACCACCTTGTACCACGCTTCGGGGGCGTAGTCGTCGAGATAGATGCCCCGGTCGGGGCTGGTCGCCGCCATCCCGTGATCCGAGACGACGATCAGGTCGACCCGATTCGTCAGCCGCAGCGAATCGATCCCCTGCATCAGCGCCCCGACCTGCCCGTCGACATCGGCGATGGCGCTGTCGACCTCCGCCGAGGCCGGTCCGTGCAGGTGGCCCTGGTGATCCGGCTCGCTGAAATAGACGGCGATGAAGCTCGGCGCCGAGTCTCCCTTCATCGAAAGCCAATCGAGCACCTGATGCGTCCGCGCGCCGAACGGGACCCGGCCGTCATAGTGGCGCCAGAACTCGGGCCGCGCCCCTCCCTGACCGGCCTCGGAGCCGGGCCAGAAGAAGACCGCGGCGCGCTTCCCCTGCTTCTCGGCCGTCGCCCAGATCGGCTCGCCGCCCCACCAGCGGGGATCGGCGTTGGCGGCGCTGTCACCGAGGGAGAAGTGGCCCAGGACGGAGTCGTCAATCGAGTTGCCGACGATCCCGTGATGTTCGGGATAGAGCCCGGTCACGATCGCATAGTGGTTGGGGAAGGTGAGCGACGGGTACGAAGGCTGCATCCAGGCCGCGTGGACTCCCGCCGCCGCGAGGGCGCGCAGATGCACGGCACCGGGGCGGCTGAGGTAGTCGGCGCGGAAGCCGTCCAGAGAGACGAGGACGACCTTGTGCGCCGGGGCCTGGGCGCAGAGGCGCAGGGGCGCAGGGGCTGCGATCAGGGCGGCAACAACAGCGCCGCAGAGGAAACGACGGATAACTGATAGCGGATCGCGAACGGCCATGGGCACTCTCACGCAGGGGTCTTCAAAACGCTGTCAGGAACGGTGAGCGGGTTCTGGATCCCCTCGATGATCAGCAGCCGGCGGATCAGGAGATCGAATCGGCGATGGAAGAGGATCGCCCGCACCTCGGGCGAAGGGATACGGGTCCGGAGGTCGAAGCGCTGGCCGTAGAGCAGGTGGCCCGCTGGTGGGCCGGCATCGAGCGGCACGGTCAGCGCGATCAAGCGTCCTCCGCGCACCAGTGAGTCGGTCGCGGCGCTGTCGCGCGGATCGTACGGCGCCACCTGCGAGCCGGGGACATCGAAGCGATAGCGCTCGTGCCGCATCAGGAAGGTCGACGGGAAGAGGATCACCCGGTTCCGGAGTGCCTGGAGCCCCGGGCCGTCGGGGGCGGCGACGAATGGGCCATCGAAGGGAGAGAGCGCGAGACCGAGGGCGAGCCACGTCCCCGCGATCGCGGCGGGGAGTCGGCTGCGGATGGCTCCGTCGCGCCCGATCACCGCCGAAAGCGCAAGCAGGAGCAGCAAGCCCATCACGATGAGTTGCCAGGTGGGGTACGACACATCGGGCACCGCGGCTGGAATACCGGTCACGAGCCAGGCGAGCGCGCCCACGAAGAGCACCGCCAGCGCACCCGAGAGCCGCAGCAGCCACGCCGGGATCCGCTCCCAGCGGAGCGCCAGCAGGACTGAGAGCGCCGCCACCGTCGGGAGGATGTAATTCTCCTGGCGCTGACGCGGCACGGTATAGACGATGAGGAACGCCACCACATAGCACCAGATGTCCCGCTCGGCGGGGGCGAGGGGGGCGTCGGGATCGACCACCGGCGTCGCGCCGTCGTACTCCTCC
>JBIOIC010000143.1:0-5864 GCA_044449625.1 Gemmatimonadales bacterium
CGATTGAAGTGGGCCTGCAAGGCCGCATTGTCCTTGATGCCGTGGGCCTTCATCCATCCCTGGATCCGGGCGTTCTGCTTCCACTCGGTGCCGGGGACCTCGTCCCCGCCGATGTGCCAGAAGGCGTCGGGAAAGAGCCCGCTCATCTCACCGATGAAGCCGTCGAGGAATTGGTAGACCGCTTCACGCGTCGGATCGAAGGCAGGATCGAAGACCCCCCAGGTTCGTTCAATGGCGTAGGGGCCCGCCCCGCTGGCGTACTGCGGATAACCGACGAACCAGGCGCTCGAGTGTCCCGGCATGTCGAACTCGGGGACCACCCGGATCCCGCGATCGGCGGCGTAGGCGATGACGGCGCGGATCTGCTCCTGGGTGTAGTAGAGCCCATCGGAACCGAACTGCTGCAGGCGGGGATAGCGCTTGCTCTCAACTCTGAACCCCTGGTCCTCCGAGAGGTGCCAATGGAGAACGTTCAGTTTGACCGCCGCCATCCCGTCCAGCGTCCGTTCGACGACCTCGACCGGCTCGAAGTGGCGACCGACGTCGAGGAGGAGCCCGCGCCACTTGAACCTCGGCGCATCCGCGATCGCGGCGGCGGGGAGGAAATAGCCTAGCCGGTCAGCGGAGACAAGTTGGAGCAGCGTTTCAAGACCGCGGATCACGCCAACAGTGGTCGGTGCATTGAGTGTGACCCCGGCCGGGGAGACGACGAGCGCATACGACTCATCCTGGGAAAGCTCAGGAACCGCGGGGCCGACCGCGGTCGCCTGAATGACGAGCGCTCCGGCGGCACTTTGTGCGATGACGTGGGAGAGTGTGAGTCCGGTCCGGCGGCCGAGCCGGGTGAGCGCCCGATCGATGGCGCGATCGAGGCGGGGGTCGGTCCGGCCCCTCACCGCGATCGTGAATGTCGAGTCGAGGCGCAGCGCCCCGTCGTGCCAGGTGACTGACTTGGGCCAGGGCATCAGGGCGGGACGGACGGCGCTGTCGGCGGCCGGTGCACTCACGGCGAGGGCGAGGCAGAGGAGGGTGTTCATGGGGGACTAATCTCTGGCGCGGAGAGGACGATGGCAACTGCCGAGTCATGACCCTCACCCCCGGCCCCTCTCCCTGCGGGTGAGGGGGGCCGGCGGGAGAGGTTATCGATCGAGCCGCTTCATCATCGCCTCCGAGTATCGCGTCCCGGCGGCCACTCCCTGGGGCGCGATTTCCTCGATGCGGGCAAGGTCGTCCAGCGAGAGCGTCACCGCCGCGGCGACGACGTTCTCCTCCAGGTACTTCCGCCGCTTGGTGCCGGGAATCGGCACGATGTCATTGCCCTGGGCCATCACCCACGCCAGGGCGAGTTGCGAGGGAGTGCATCCCTTCGCCCGCGCCATCCCGGCGATCCGCGCCACGAGGAACAGGTTCTTCTGGAAGTTCTCTCCCTGGAACCTCGGTGAAGTGCGGCGGTAATCGTCCGCCGGGATGTCCTCCAGCGTCTTGAACTGGCCGGTGAGGAACCCTCGACCGAGGGGGCTGTAGGCCACGAAACCGATGCCGAGTTCGCGGCAGGTGGCCAGGACGCCATCCTCCGGGTCGCGGGTCCAGAGCGAGTACTCGCTCTGCAGGGCAGAGATCGGATGGACGCGGCAAGCGCGATGCAGAGTGCCGGACGCCGCTTCGGAGAGGCCGAGGAAGCGCACCTTCCCCTGCTCCACCAGCCGGGCCATCGCGCCGACGGTCTCTTCGATGGGTGTGTCGGGATCGACCCGGTGCTGGTAGTACAGGTCGATATGGTCGACGCCGAGCCGCTTGAGGGACCCTTCGCATGACTGTTGCACGTACTCCGGGCGTCCGTTCATGCCGCGGGCGTGCGGATCGCCGGTGCGCACGATGCCGAACTTGGTCGCGAGGACCACGCTCATCCTGCGCCCCTTGATGGCCCGACCGACGAGCTCCTCGTTGATATGCGGACCGTAGATGTCGGCGGTGTCGAGGAAGGTGACGCCCAGGTCGAGAGCGCGGTGGATGGTAGCGGTCGACTCCGCATCATCGCGACCGGCGTAGAACTCCGACATCCCCATGCAGCCGAGGCCCTGAGCGGAGACGGTGAGGCCGGAACGGCCGAGTGTTCGGGTGGGGAGGGTCATAGAAGGAGAAGGGAGAAGGGAGAAAGGGAAAAGAGGGAAAGACAGGAACATTGACGGGTGGCCGGGCAGATCAGTTCGGGGGACCGAACCGCTCGACGGTGACGTTGGGATCCTTCGCCTCGGGCGGAGGATCGTCGAGCTTGACGGTCGAGTCGCCTTTCACATATCGGTCGAAAAATCCCCGCGTGTACCACTGGGCGACCCGGAAGTTGTGTGCCGCATCCCGGTCAAGGAGGCTGTCGCCGGTGGCGGCGATCAACGGGAGATCCGAAAAACTCCGATGAATGAAGCTCGGCGTGTTGATCGTGACCCGCCATCCTCCCGCCGGAAGCTGTTCGAGCGCCGCACGCTGGCGTTCCGCCGCCGCCGCGAGCTCCCGGTCATACTCCGGCCGGGTGACTTTCCAGAGAGCGAGCTGCTGATCGCTCGGATGGAGCGTGGCGGGCCGGGTCAGATTCGATCCCTGGGCCACGATGAAGAGGAAAGGCTGGGTGACCGGCCGATCCACCGCGAACGGAGATCCACTGATGTCGCTGTCCTGATCGAGGCAGGCGCGGACCCTGGGATCGGACTGACAGACCCGGCCCGAGACCAAGCCGCCCATCGAGTGACCGAAGGCCCCGACGTGCGCGAGGTCGAGATGCCCCGCGAACGGCGCAAGCGCCGGCTTCGCGTCGTACTGCGTCAGCCGGTCGAGAACGAAGCGGGTGTCCGCCGCCCAGACCTCCACCCGTCCCCGCACATACGGCAGATAGCCCCCCTGCTCCGCCGCGCTCCACGCGGCCGTCGCGTAGGGGACCACCCGGCCGTCGCTGAGCACGGCGAAGCCGGCATCGTAAGGGTGATCGATCGCCGCGACGACGTAGCCGTGGCTCGCCAGATCCTCAAGCTCGGCGCTGTAGAGCGCGCCCTCCTCCTCCAGCCCGTGGGAGAAGAGGAGCACCGGAAATCGGGCGGAGGGGGGCATCTCCGCGCCGTCGATGGCGTCGATGACCGGGAGTCCGGCGCCGAGCACCGCGGGCCAGGCGGGACGGAAGACCTCGCGCAGCTCGGAATCGCCCACCGCGTGACGGATGACGGAGAACTCGGGGATGTAGGCCGCGCCGGTCGTCACCCGGATCGTACGGAGGGCGGGGTACCAGACATTCAGCGTGATCTCCCGGCGCGCCTTCGGGCCCGAGGACGAGACCTCGGCCCGGGTGGAATCGATCCAGTGATAGGTGACGCGCCCGACGGCGAACGGCCCCGTCGGCGCCGGAAGGCGGACCGCCCAGCCACCCTGCGCGCATACCGCGGCCGGCACGCCGAACGTGAGCAACAGGACGAGTCCGAGTCTCCGCATCATCACCCCTTCCTGCCGATCCCCTGGAGGAGCGTTCGCACCTCGCGGACCTCATCGCCGTTCACCGTGTGGCCCATCCCGGGGTAGATCCGCTCGGTCACCTTAGCGCCCATCCGCGTGAAGGTTGCCGCGCTCTCGTGCACCCGCTCCACCGGAATGTGGGCATCGACATCGCTGCAGCCGAGGAAAACCGGCGTGTCGGCGAAGGCGCCGGGGTACTCGCGCGACGTACCGGGGGGACCGATGAGGCCGCCACTCAATCCGATCAGCGCTCCATAGCGTCTTGCGTGCCGCGCGGCGTACTCGAGCGCGAGGCAGGCGCCCTGGGAAAACCCCAGCAGCGCGACCCGCGACGGATCGAAGCCGGCAACACCGAGTGTGGCGACCAGTCCGTCGATGGCAACAAGCGCCGAGGTCAGGGCCGGCTCGTTCCGTTCCATCGGCTCCAGAAAACTGAAGGGGTACCAGGTGTTACGGGCCGCATCGGGGGCGATCCAGGCCAGCCCCTTGGGCGCCACCGTTTCAGCGAGATCGAACATCGAAGCGGCATCGGCCCCGCGTCCGTGCAGGAGGATGAGGGCACCGCGCGCCGTCGCCACCGGGGCGCCCCCCAGAAGCACGGGGCGCCCACCGTGGGGGGCGGGCGCCACGAGGGTGAGGTCACTCATCGACTCAGCGGGTGGCGTAGGTCTTGGTGGCGCCATTCTTCTGGAACATCACCACATCGTAGTGCTGCGACGCCCTTCCCTCCATCCCGGGCGATCCGGCGACCATCCCCGGCACCGCGAGACCGAGTGCCACCGGATGCTCCTTCAGCAGGCGAAGGATCAGATCGGCGGGAACGTGACCTTCGATGACATAGTTGCCGGCCACGGCGGTATGACACGACTGCACCGCCTCGGGAACGCCGAGTTCTTGCTTCTTCCCCTGCAGGTCGGCGTCGGAGAGGTCGATCGCCTGGGCCGCAAATCCGTTCGCGTTGACGTGGGCGACCCAGAGCTTGCAGCAGCCGCAGCTCGCCGACTTGTAGATCTTCATCGCCACCGGCTTGGCTTCCACCGCGGCGGGCAGGACGGCAAGCCCTTCGAGCATCTTCGGGACGATGACAAGTCCGAGCGCACCAAGACCGGCGCGGGTGAGGAGTTCTCGACGGGTGAGCATAGGAGATCCTTAGGTACGAGGTGCGAGGCTCGAGGTGCGACGGGGACCACTTCCAATATCGCTAGGTGCGGGGTTCTAGGTGCGAGGTGCTAGGTACTAGGGGTGACGGGGACCAGATCGAATATCTCTAGGTGCGAGGCTCGAGGTGCGAGGTGTGACGGGGACCAGATCGAATATCTCTAGGTACGAGGTTCGAGGCACGAGGTACCAGGTGTGACGGGGACAGATCGAATATCCTTGCGAAAAGGGCCCTCGCCAAGGGGCCGATCAGGCCTCGCACCTCGTGCCTAACACCTCGTACCTCCCACCTAACACCTCCCCACCACGAACCGCACTGTGATTCCCCCATTCTCGGTCTCGAAATGTGATCGCAACGGGAGACCGATCTGTCCTTCGAGCGCGGGATTGGCGCCGAGGAGACCGACGGTCCATCCGGGCAGCCGCTCCCGGGCGACACTCCCCAGGCTGGCGTAGAGATCGCGCAGCTTCGCTTCTTCACCGATCCGCACCCCATACGGTGGATTCGTCAGCAGCCACCCATTCGTGGCGAGGCCGGTCGTACGAAGGGCCGAGAGCGGCTGCTCCTGGAAGTCGATGTCAGCGGCGATGCCGGCCCGCTCCGCATTGGCGCGCGAGGCGGCGATGGCACCCGCATCCCGATCCGACCCGCAGATCACCCCGTTCACCGTTGACCGTTCACCGTTCACCGCCTGCTCTTTCACCGTCCCCCACTCTGCCGCGTCGAACTCTGGCCACCGCTCGAAGGCGAATGACCGCTTGATCCCCGGTGCGATGTTCCGGGCCAGGAGTGCTGCTTCGATCGGAATCGTCCCCGAACCGCAGAAGGGGTCGACCAGCGGGCCCGCTCCATCCCAGCCGCTCGAGAGCAGCATCGCCGCAGCCAGCGTCTCCCGAAGCGGCGCCTTCCCGATCTGCTGCCGATAGCCCCGCCGGTGCAGGAGCTCTCCCGAACTGTCGACGCTCACCGTGACCCGATCGCGGTGGAGGCGGACGAGGAACTGCTGAGGAAGCGAGAAACGAGAAGCGAGAAGCGGCCCCTCCACCTCGGTGCCCCACTCCTCATCTCCCGTTTCTCGCTTCTCGTTTCCCGCCACCCAACCCGGTACATTCTCCGCATGACCGCCCCCACACCGCACGAATGGCAGCACCATCTCGAGGACGAGGCCGATGCGGCCTTCCTGTATCGGGAACTTGCCGCCGCTGAGGGA
>JBIOIC010000144.1:0-5754 GCA_044449625.1 Gemmatimonadales bacterium
GAAGCGCGGAGCCCGTTAGGGACCCCGCGCATCGCGCTGCTCTCCGGTATGCCACGCGGTCAGAATCGGTAGAACAGGGCCCAACGCACCACGCTCGTGAGGAGTACGGTCCAGTTGCACGCCGCGTGGACAGCAATATTCAGCGCCAACGATCGACCGAACCAGAACAGGGCACAGAAGCCCAGCCCCCCGATTGCCTGGAGGCCGTCAAAGCTTCCGTACATGACGTGGAGCGCGCTGAAGCCAGCCACCGAGATCAGCACGGCCAGTCTCGGGTCCATCGCGGCAGCCAGCGGACCGAAACCGACCGTGCGATACGCCAGCTCTTCGACCACGGGCGAGAACACAGTCAGATTTCGAATGACGTATCGCATCTGATCCGGCTCAAGGCAACTCGCAGGCCGCAGGCGGCAGTTGACGCCCCCGTACCAGGACCCGGATGTGACCCAGGCAACTAGAAGACCGTATGCCAGTATTCCGGCGACCGCGCCAAGGAGCAGACCCGGCCGTCGCGCCACACGCTCGAATCCAAGGATGGCGGAGGCTCCTGGAACGGAGACTCCTATCGCAAGCGTCGCGAGACCCGGCGGCAGAAGCCTCCACCACGTCCGCTGGAACCGGCCCCCGGCGAGATAAAGATCGATGAACATCACCGCCACGGGGAGGGCAACGAGAAGCGCCCGGGCCACTTTCGGCCCCAACGTGAGTGAGGGGATCAGCGCCCGCGAACCCCTTAAATTGAAGTCGTCGGCCGCCATCAGTCTCGACGATCCATCGTGATCCTCCGTCCCGGCAGTCACTCCACACACTCTTATGCGGGTCGGCGCGGCAACCCACCTGGGGCACCGCGCCGCGATACATCTTCCCAATCCGAGGTGGCTATCGTCGCCGCACAGTCTTCGGCTTGGCTCGTTTCGCGGCCACTCCTGATGGCAGTCGTGGAGCTTGGTACGTCATCCCCCCCAGCGGTGCCAGGGTTGTTCCATTCCAGGTGAAGAGATACCACCGGTCTCCAGGAACGTTCGGCACGTACAGCGTCGTCAGTAGCGCGTCGTTGTTGTAGACCCGCACCGTGGCGCCGCTCCGAGCCAGCGTGGTATCGGGGTTGGCCCCGCCGGCGCTGAAGTTCTCCACGAAGAAGGTGTCGACCCCCGGGAACATATGATAGATCGTCATCGTCTCCGGACCGTATCCGGTGGTCACGTCGTGATCGAGGGCGACGAAGGAGGTGTCGCCCGGGTTGCTGAAGTTCACCTCGGTGCGGACACCGAGTGTGTCCGTCACCAAGGCGTGAAGGTCGAGGTCGGGCGGGGTCGCCGACCAGGTCAGCACGGCGCGGAACTGGGGGCCCCCCTTGGACATCACGACATTCTGGCTTCCGGTCGTGGTGCTGCCGAAGACCAGGGCGGTGCGCGTCCCGGCGACGTATCCGCTGGCGCTCGCTTCCAGGGTATAGGTCCCTTCGGCGTGATTGCTGAAGGTGAAGGTGCCGGTCGTATCAGTCAGGATGGAATCCACCGCCGCCGTACCCTGCGCGTTGGCATAGGAGTGCAGGAGAACCTTCGCCCCGGCGAGGGGGAGCGCGGTCTGCGCGTCAGTGACCGTCCCCGCCAGCGCCCCCGACTTCCCGGTGATGGTGACGAGCGGCACCGGCGGGAGGACGATGATGACACCGGACCCCGCCGGCATCACCGCGTTCAGGTACTTGGTGCCCGTATGTCCCGCGGCATTGATCGTCAGATTGTAGGTTCCCGCCGGGAGCGGCCCCAGTGAGAACGTCCCGGCGGCCGAAGTCGTCGCGTTGAAGGTCGTGCCCCCGCCCACCAGCGAGGCCTGGATCGCGGCCCCGGAATCGGGGAGCAGACTGCTCCCGTCCACCACCGATCCGTTGATCGTCCCGGCATTCGGCGGCACCGGACCGGTGAAGGTGATGAGGGCCGAGTCCTGGACGAACCCGGTCCCGCTGATGCTGCTGGGAAGCGTGGCGTAGACCACCGTCTGCCCCGCCACTCCCGGACCCGAGAGCTTGCCGGTCGCGTCGATGCGTGCCTGGGAATTGGCGCTCGACCAGTGGACGTACACCTTGGGAAGCGTATCACCCAAGTCATCCAGCGCGGTGATGGTGAACTGCAGCGTACCGCTCGCGACGATCGTGTCCAACTTGGGCGCAAGGACCACCGTGGAGGCATTCGAACCAGGCCCGACATACCGGACGGGGAATTGCCCGGTGGAGGGGGCGGAGGCCTCCCCCCGGACCAGCGAGATCAACGGGATCGTGTCCACGAAGAGCGCAGCGCCGTTCTGGTCCAGGAAGGAGAGCGCCACCGACACGCTGGCGCTGTCTCCCTTGAAGGGGACCATCACGGCGAGGCGCAGCGTGTCGGAGGCGGGATTGAATCCCGTGATGGTATGGAGCAAAACGATCGAGTCGGGTACGGAGGTCACTGTGATCGCCGCGCTCTGGATCGAGAGCGCCTGGGCAAAGAGGGCGAAGTTCGAGGGGAAGTCCGGCTGGATCCGAAGCACCGCACCCCCGCCAGGGACGACAGGCAGGTCGTTGGTACAGGCGGCAACCGCCAGCATCGAGAAGGCCGCGAACGTGCGCAGGCGCATCGGTAAAGCCTCGTGTGACCGGGATCACGCCCGCCGTGTCGGCGGGCACCACTCACGTTAGCAACTTCCGCGGGAAGCGCCAGAGCCGGCCAAGCAGCCGGTCCAGTTCGCCGTGGAAAATGAAGGCATCGACCGCGTCCGCCGTCGCGTCGGCGTCCATCCCCCAGACCACCGCACCCGGCTGGGCTCCCTCCGGGGCCGATTGCACGAAGACCCGCTCCTCCTGGGCCCACACCGCCGGCAAGGCCGGCAGGAGCTCGGCGCTGACCCGGTTGACCCCCGGACCGCCGACGGAAATCACCGCACCGCCGTGCAGCGCCGGATGGTCATCATACACCTCGTCGGACACCACGACCGCGCGGCGGCCGCGCTGCACCACCTCGTCCTGCAGCCGAAGGGCCAGGGCGCGATCCCGGCTGGCGGCACGTCCCGTCGCCCCGAAGACGAGCACCACCGTTTCCCGCGGATCGACGAAGGTCACGGATTCGGCGCCGGGCGCAGCGCCGCGGTATCGGTGGGCGAGAGCTTGGCGTTCTCCCCCAGGTCGTGCTGCCGCTGCCGCTCGGCTCGAAGCTCCCGCACCGACTGCCGGAACTCCTCCAGGGTGACCGCCCGGGTGGCGGCCCGGTGGAGATCCTCCTGGGCCGACGCCACTCCCCGCTCGAACATCTTCGACTCGTTGGCGCCCGGCAGCTTCAGAAGCGCGAGGATGGCGGTCGGAATCTTGAGCCCGGCCACGTAGATGTTCTTGGCGTCGAGCCCGAACTTGGTCCCGGCGACGGTGGTGGTCCAATCCGGTGGGCCCCGGTCGCGATCAGGCGCCGTCGCGATCGAATCGAGATAGTGCTGCACGATGACGGTGATGGCGCTGTCCACCAGACGGGCATTCCCGCTGCCGAGCGCGAGGGCCAGCTCCTTGGGCGGGAGCGGAAGCGGCTCGACCCAGAGCTTGGCCGCGGCGAGCCCCGGATTCACGATTCCGAAAGTGCCACGCGCCTCTCCCCCCGCCGCCGTTGGTGCCGAGGGATGGAGCGCGGTATTGGGCGGGGTCAGTGGACGGATCTCGGGCAACGCCAGCGGCACGGTCACCGGCGCTGCGGCCGAGACCCCGGGGCCGCGCCGCGGACCGGGGAGACGCATCGGACGGAAGCCGCGATAGGCCGGCATCGCCCGGCGGCTCCCGGCGGCGGGCGGCGGATAGAGGGTCAATAGCTGGACCCGGGAGATCGGAAAGGTGCCCTTCTGGCTCGCGGCGATCCCCCAAGCAACAATGAGGAGTGCGTGCGCCGCGAGGCTCGCCGCCAGGGCAAGCCACCGCCGGCGCGGCGCTGCTCCGAACGTCAGCTCAGGCCCCGGCACCGACCGCGGTCCCTTGCATCGCGGCGAGGATCCCCCCCGCTCGCCGGATCCCTTCCGCGATCCGAGCGGCGGGAACGGTCAGCGCGATCCGGAAGAACCCCTCTCCCGCCGGACCGAAACCGCTCCCCGGCAGGAAGACGACGCCGGTCTCCTCCAGCGCCCTCCGGGTAAACTCGGCCGACTTGATCCCCTTGGGAAGCGGCACCCAGAGGTACATCGCCCCCTTCGGCGTCTCCACGGTGAACCCCGCCTTCCGGAGCACGACGAGCGCGGCATCGCGCCGGCGCTGCAGTTCATCCCGGAACGGCGTCACGAACTCGGCACTCCGATCCAGCGCGGTGATCCCCGCCTTCTGGACCGCGAGCCAGGGGCCGGTGTCAGTATAGCTCTTCACCCGATTGAGGATATGGATGAGTTCCTTCCGCCCCACCGCAAAGCCGCAGCGCCATCCGGTCATCGAATAGCTCTTCGAGAGCGAGAGAAACTCAATGGCGACTTCGCGCGCCCCTGGCACCTGGAAGATGCTCGGCGCCACGTAGCCGTCGAAGGTGAGATCGACATACGGATTGTCGTAGGCGATGAGGATGTCGTGCTTCTTGCAGATGGCGACGGTCTTCTCCAGATACTCAAGCGGTGCACTCGCCGAGGTCGGATTGTTGGGGTAGTTGAGGTAGACCAGCTTCGTCTTCCGGAGGACCGGCTCGGGAATCGCGTCCCAGTCGAGCAGGAAACCTTTCTCCGCCTTCAGCGGACAGATCACCGGCTCCGACCCCGAGAGCAGCGCTCCGCCGATATAGGCCTGGTAGCCCGGTTCCGGCACCAGCACTACGTCTCCCGGTGAGGCGACCCCCAACGCGAGGTGCGTGAGCCCCTCCTTGGAGCCGAGAAGCGGCAGCACGTCGGTGACGGGATCGAAGCGCTGCCCGAAACGCTTCTCCACGAAACGGACGATGGCCTGACGGAACTCGGGGAGTCCCTGCTGGAAACCGTACTTGTGGTACTTGAGCTCCTCCTGGGCCGCCACCAGCGCGTCGATGATCGGACGGGCCGGCGCGAAATCGGCGTCGCCGGCACCGAGGTCGATCACGTCCACCCCCTGATCCAGGAGGCGGCGCTTGATGGCGGGGATCTCCGCGAGAGGATATCCAGGCAGGGCGTTCACACGGGCAGTGGCTGCGATAGTCATCAGTGGCCTTCAGTGATCACAGGATTGGAAAGAATGCCGACACCGGGGATCTCGACTTCCACCACGTCCCCGCCCTGGAGCGGACCGACGCCGGCCGGTGTGCCGGTAAGCACGAGGTCTCCCGGTTCGAGCGTCATCACCCCGCCGATGTACGCCAGCAGGCGCGGAATGTTGAAGAGCATCTCCGCCGCCGCCCCGCGCTGGCGCTCGACGCCGTTCACCCGGCCGATCACCACCAGGGTCCGCCAGTCGAGCCCCTGGGCGACCACCGGCCCCGCCGGGCAGAAGGTGTCGAACCCCTTGGCCCGGGTCCACTGCGCGTCGGACTTCTGGAGATCACGGGCCGTCACGTCGTTGACGCAGGTGATGCCGCCGATCGCACCGGCCGCCTCGGACTCACTGCCCCGCCGGAACCGCGCTCCGAGGATGATCCCGATCTCCGCCTCGTATTCCACCCGGGACGATGCCCGGGGGAGGACGATCGCCTCGCCGGGGCCGATCAGCGCGCTCACCGGCTTCAAAAAGAGCACCGGCGCGACCGGCACTTCATTGCCCATCTCCCGGGCATGCTCGGCGTAGTTCCGCCCGACGCAGAC
>JBIOIC010000145.1:0-5704 GCA_044449625.1 Gemmatimonadales bacterium
CTGGTGCATCGACATCGGAAGGACGGCTCATCGGTGGCTCCCTTCTGCTGGTGTTTCATCCACCCGCCCCATGCGGCAGTTCACGCGGCTCTTCACGCGCCTGTCCCCCTACCCCGCGTACTCATCCAGTTGATCGTACGCCACCAGCACATCACGCGGCTTGCTCCCATCCGGCGGCCCCAGTATCCCGGCGTAGTGGAGCTGGTCGATGATCCGCGCCGCCCGCCCATAGCCGATGCGGAGCTTCCGCTGCAGGAGCGACGTGCTCCCCCCCTGGTTCTGGACGCACGCCTCCGCCGCCTCACGGAAGAGGGGATCCCGGTCTTCGCCGCCCCCCTCGCCCGGCTTCCCCCCATCGGCGTCCGCTTCCAGCAGCCGGGTCTGTTCGATGATGTCGTAGTCGGTCGGACCGGCGGCGGCCGCGGCATCGAGCCCCACCTTCCGCGCCTGATACCACTCCATGATCCGTTCGGTCTCCTCAGTCGAGATGTACGCCCCCTGCAGCCGCATCGGCTCGTTCCGTCCCGGGGCGAGATACAGCATGTCGCCGTTGCCGAGCAGCGCTTCGGCCCCGTTCTGATCGAGGATGGTACGGCTGTCCACCTTCGACGCGACCCGAAAGGCGATCCGGCTCGGGAAGTTGGCCTTGATGAGACCGGTGATGACGTTCACCGACGGCCGCTGGGTGGCGAGAATGAGGTGGATCCCGATGGCCCGCGCTTTCTGCGCCAGCCGGGCCAGCGGTGTTTCGACCTCTCCCTGGACGGTCATCATCAGGTCGGCGAGTTCATCCACCAGGATCACGATGAGCGGGAGCCGTCCCTCGTTGTACGTCTCCGGCTCCGCCGCCTCGGGGGCGGTGGTCTCCGCCTCGGCGCTGATGGTCGCGAGCGTCGCCTTCGGTTTGGGGATCGGCTTGAGCGGCTTCCCTTCTTCCACCTTGCGGTTGAAGTCGGCGACGTTCCGGGCCCCGTTGGTCTGGAGCAGGATATAACGCCGCTCCATCTCGTTGACCGCCCACTTGAGCACGGTGGCGGCGTCGTTGTTGTTGGTCACCACCTTGTGCCGGAGATGGGGGAGCGCGTTGTACATCGAGAGCTCGACCATCTTCGGGTCCACCATCAGCAAGCGGAGGTCCTCCCGCCGCTGATAGTGGTAGATGAGGCTGGTGATGATGGAGTTGATGGCGACCGACTTGCCGGTTCCGGTCGCTCCCGCAATCAGAAGGTGCGGCATCTTGGCCAGGTCCGCCACGATCGGCTTCCCCTCCAGGTCGAGCCCCAGCGCGATCGGGAGGATCCACCCCTCGCTCTCCCACTCCGCGCTTTCGAGGATCTGCCGCACCACGACCATCTCCGCCTTCGGATTCGGCACCTCGACGCCGACCACGTCCTTCCCCGGTACCCGGGCGACGCGGATCGAACGCGCCTTCATCCCGAGCGCGAGGTCGTCGGCCAGCTGCACCAGCCGGTTCAGCTTGACTCCCGCTTCGAGCCGGGCGTAGAACTGGGTCACCACCGGCCCGGAGGTGTAGTCAACGATGGTCGACGGCACCTTGAAGGTGGTGAGCGCCTCCTGCAGCCGATCCTTGAGCTCTTCGAGCTGCGCCCGCTTGGCGGACTCACCCCCGGTGGCCGGGGCCTCACTCAGCAGATCGGTGGTCCAGCGATCGTTGGGGTCGAGCGGCTGGCCCGGCACCACCGGCTTCGGCTTGGGCAGCGGCTTCCTGGCCAGCTTCTTCTTCGCCGCGCTCCTCGGTGCCGCGTTCCCCTCTTCTTCTCTTTCTTCTCCTTCGACCGGCAGAGGCCGGGGCTCGGCCATCCGCTTCACCGGCTTGAACTCCGGTTCTACCGCCGCGCGCCGCTCCAGCCGCTGCAGCGGATGCCATCCGACGGTCAGGATGGTCAACGCCGAGAGGGCGCCGAAGCCGACGAGGGCGGCGATGACCTGGCCCAGTGCCCCCGTCAGCTCATAGGCAAAGAAACCGGGCACGATGCCGGCCAGGCGGGCTGTGAGGTGCCAGTCGGCGAGCCCCGATGGAAAGTCTCCGGGCGTGATCCGGACCAGCGTGCCGATGAAGAATGGGATCAGGAGGCTCAACCCCCCGGCGAGCACCGCGGTCCGCTTCATGTCGAGCCGCTCGAACCAGCCGAACCCCGCCGCGGCGACACCGATGCCGAGGAGGGGGAAGCCGATGGCGCCGACGCCGAGGGCTTTCCAGAGGAAGCCACCGACCGCGGCGGGGAGGGCGCCGGCGCCGGAGATCGGCAGCAGCGCGATGCCGAGCGAGAGCCCGAGCACCAGCGATGCGACGGCGCCGAGACGGCGGCGGGCGTCGTCGGTCATGCGGCGGTGAGCGTCACGCGGCGCTCGGCGTAGAGGGGGAGCACCGGAGCGGTATCTTCGCGGGCCGCGAAGGCCACGTCCTCGGCAAAGCCGATCTCGGCGAGATGGCGCCCCGCCGCGCTGACGGCGAGCGGCCGGTCGAAGCGGCGGCCATAGCGGCGCACCAGATCGAGGCAGGCCACTGCCGCGTCGTTCAAGCCCCGGGCGGTGCGATGGCGCGCCAGCGCGGCTTCGACCAGGCGTCCGGCCGCGTAGGCGTCATCGAGGCCGAAGTGGCCGTCGCGCCCGGCGCAGAGCACCAGGAGATCCTGCCGCTCCACCCAGGTTTCGCGCGCCCGCGCGGCCGCGGCACCGAAGTTGGCGGCGCTCGCCAGGAAGACCTGATGGGCGCCCTGCGTGGCGAGGAGGGCCCCGGTGCCGTTGGTGGTGGTCATGATGATGGTCCGGCCGCGGACCGCATCCGGAATCATTTCGCGCGGGGAGTTGCCGAGGGGAAAGCCATCGATGCGCAGGCCTTGGCGCTCGCCGGCCAGCAGGACATCGTCGCTCCCGAGCGTCTGGGCCAGCCGGAGCGCCTCCGCCGTGGACGGCACCGGCAGCACGGCCCGGGCCCCCGCGTGGAGCGCGGCGCAGATGGTGGTGGTGGCGCGCAGGATGTCGATCACCGCGATGGTCCGCCCCGCCACCTCACCCGGGGCGAGCCCCGCGGGCGAGAAGGCGACGTCGAGCCTCATGCCTCGGGCCGGAGGAGGTGCGACTCCCGCTCGAGGAACTTGGTGTCCACCCGGCCCGCCACAAAGTCGGGATGCCGGATGACCCGGGCCAGAAAGGGGATGGTGGTGGTGACGCCCTCGATCACGAAGCTGTCGAGCGCCTGACGCATCCGTGCCAGCGATTCAGCGCGATCATTCCCGTGAGCGATCACCTTGGCGAGCAGCGAGTCGTAGTACGGCGGTACGTGATACCCGGCATAGACGTGGCTGTCGACCCGGACCCCCGGACCTCCCGGCGGATGATAGGCCGTGATCGCACCGGGGCTCGGCTGAAAGTTCCGGTAGGGATCTTCGGCGTTGATGCGGCACTCGATGGCGTGCCCTCGCAGCCGGGTCCCTTCGCCGCGGAAGCTGATCGGCTCTCCAGCCGCAACCCGGATCTGCTCCTTGACCAGGTCGAAGCTGGTCACCATCTCGGTGACCGGATGCTCGACCTGGATCCGGGTGTTCATCTCCATGAAGTAGAACGACCCGTCCTCGTCGAGCAGGAACTCGATGGTCCCGGCCCCGACGTAACTGATCGCCGCCGAGAGCTTGATCGCGGCGGAGCCCATCTGGTCCCGGAGCGCGTCGGTGAGCGCCGGACTCGGCGCCTCTTCGATGAGCTTCTGGTGCCGGCGCTGGACCGAGCAGTCCCGTTCGCCGAGGTGCACCACCCGGCCGTGGGTATCGCCCATCACCTGAATCTCGACGTGGCGCGGCCGCGCAAGGTATTTCTCGACGTAGACGCTGCCGTTGCCGAAGGCGGAGAGCGCCTCGTTCTGCGCCAGGGTGAACGCCTGGGCGAATGCGTCCGCGTCCGAGGCCACCCGCATCCCCTTCCCGCCCCCGCCCGCGGTCGCCTTGATGATGACCGGATAACCGATCTCCCCCGCCACCTTGAGCGCCTCGTCCAGGTCCTGGATGGTGCCCTTGGAGCCGGGCACCGTGGGGACGCCGGCCTCCTGGGCCAGCCGCCGTGCGGTCGCCTTGTCGCCCATGGCGCGGATCTGATCCCCGCTCGGACCGATGAAGGCAATGTTCGATGCCTTGCAGGTGTCGGCGAACTCGGCGTTCTCGGCCAGGAAGCCGTAGCCGGGATGGATGGCGTCCGCCCCGGTGATTTCGGCGGCGGCGATCAGATTCGGGATCCGGAGGTAGGACAGGCGGCTCTGCGGCGGGCCGATGCAGACATCGTCATCGGCAAAGCGGACGTGCAGCGACTCCCGGTCGGCCTCGGAATAGACGGCGACCGTTTCGACACCGAGTTCCCGGCAGGCACGGATGACCCGCAGGGCGATCTCCCCGCGGTTGGCGATCAGGACTTTCTTGAACATCAGGGCGTGAAGTCCCCGCCGAGGGCCGAGCCACCGCTGTCGCCGCCCTTCTGGGGATCGGTGAAGGTCCGGTCGGAGGCCGACCCGATGCCCGAGGCCCGTAGGGCGAACTCATTCGGGTTGCTGGCGTAGAAGAGGGCGCTCTCATAGGACACCGCACCCTGCTGGTACCACTTCATCAGCGACTGGTCGAAGGACTGCATCCCGTAGGACACCCCTCCCTCGGCGATGAGGTCGGGAATATTGAGCGCCTTCTCAAGGTCGCGGATGTTGTCGGCCACCGCGGCGGTGTTGATGAGCACCTCGCAGGCCGCCACCCGGCCGGAACCGTCTTTCTTGGGCACCAGACGGAGGCAAACAACGGCGGCGAGGGCGGTGGAGAGGAGGCTGCGGACCTCGGCGTGCTCGTGGGGCGGATAGAACGAGATGACGCGGTTGATCGTCTGGGTGGCGTCGGTGGTGTGCAGCGTGGAGAAGACGAGGTGGCCGGTGTCGGCCGCCTTGAGCGCGGTATCGAGCGTCTCCTTGTCCCGGATCTCGCCGATGAGGATGACGTCGGGGTCCTGCCGCAGCACCGACTTCAACGCCGCCTGGAACGAGAGCGTGTCGGTCCCGACTTCGCGCTGCGAGATATTGGCCAGCTGGTCGCGGTGCAGGAACTCGATCGGGTCCTCGATCGTGATGATGTTGACCCGCTCTTCGGCGTTGATGTGATTGATCATCGCCGCGAGCGCGGTCGACTTGCCCGAACCGGTCACCCCGGTGACGAGCACCAGCCCGCGCGGCCGGGTGGCGATCTCCTCGATCACCTCGGGGAGCAGCAGCTCCCGCACCGTCTTGACCTCGTACGGGATGGCGCGGAAGGCGAAGGCGAGAGTCCCGCGCTGCTGATAGACGTTGGTCCGGAAGCGACCGACGCCGGGCACCCCGATGGCGAAGTCCGCTTCCTTGCGCTCGGCGAAATCCTTGACCTGCCGCGGCGTCATGATCTGCTCCGCCAGCGTCTTCAGGTCTTCGGGTTTGAGCGGAGGCATCTCCAGCGGCGTGAGATCGCCGTTCAGACGGATGGTCGGAGGACGGCCGACTTTGAGCAGCAGGTCGGACCCGTTCTTCTGCACCATCTGAGTGATGGCGCTCTTGAAGTTGAAGGGAGGACCGGCGACGGCCGGCGGCGCGGGCGCCTTCGCCGGCTCAGGCGTATCACCCATTCGGATCCACCCGATAGAGCACCTGGCCGAACTCCACCGGCTGCGAGTCCTCCACGCACAC
>JBIOIC010000146.1:0-5644 GCA_044449625.1 Gemmatimonadales bacterium
TATCAGCGCACCTATCTCGCCACCCTCTTCACCGGCAAGGTGCCGGCGACGGTGCTCGGCGGCGCGGAGTTCCCCACCGACGCCGCGCCCTACTTCAACTGCTGGGCCGACGCCGAGCGCGACCCCGACGCTCCCTACGAGACCGTGATCCATCGCTGCTCCACCGACGACGTGGTGTTTCTGGCGGAGAATCACTGGTCCGGCGTGGTCGAATTCGAGCACCGGGTCCTCACCTCCGATCAGCTCGCCGCGCCGCGCTTCTACGCGCTCTATCAGGACAAGTTCGCCGAACAGGGTGACGCGCTCGACGATGGCGGCGGTGATGATGTCACCGATTTCCGCTGCCGAACCCGCAACGTCGTGCAGGGCGGAGCGCGGTGGCGCACCATTTTCTGCGTCCGGGCCTACACCCAGCTCCCCGGCCTGTACGACGCCGTATTCAAGGCGGCGCTCCTCGGCCAGGCCGATACCGGAGCAATGACGCAACTGTCCCTCTCCGGGGTGACGTTCGAGAACGCGGTCGCGGTCAGCCGCCGCTTCTTTGCGCGGGTCCGATGGAAGCCGTAGCCTTCGTCGAAGTCCTCGACCGCCGCGGCCGAGTCCGCGCCCGTTACCCGGTGGCCCAGCTGCCGGCGGGGATCGGCCGCGCCTACGACAACGCCGTCATCCTCGACGACCGCTGGGTCTCCCCCTTCCACGCGCGCCTCGATCGCGATGCGATGGGGTGCCTCATCCTGGAGGATGCGGGGAGCGAGAACGGTCTCTTTCGGATCGGACGCCGGGAACGCATCGACCGCCTGGAGGTGACCCCGGGGCTGGTCGTGCGGCTCGGCCATACCACGCTCCGCATCATCGATCCCACTCAGCCCGTCCCGCCCGCTCTTCGGGATGGCGTCCGCCTCCCCGGCCTCGACGGCTGGCTGGAGACGATTCCCGTCGCCGTCATCGCGACGGCCCTGGCGGCACTGGCCATCGGCTGGCGGGCGTGGACCAGTCACGCCGATGATCCCGGAAACGGAGTCATGCTCGGCGCCACTCTCGGATCGCTCCTGATGATGGCGCTCTGGGCCGGAGCCTGGTCATTGGCCGGGCGCTTTTCCAGCTCGGGCGGCCGCTTTCCGGGTCATCTGACCGTCGTCGCATCCGCCATCTTCCTGTTCCTGGTGGCGAGCGGCGCCGGTGAATACATCCGCTTCCTTTGGCCCGCCTCCGGCGTACCCGACCTGATCGCCCTTGGCCTCGCCGTCGGGCTCCTGGCGGCGCTTCTCGCCGGGCATCTCCTGCTCAACACACAACTCCGCCGGCGGCGCCTCGCACTGATCAGCGTCGGGCTCGCGGTCACCGTCATCACCCTGGCCGTCCTCGCGCAGGACGATCCCGGTGCCGGAGCGGACCCCGGTTTCTCCGCGACCCTCAAGCCCTTGAGCGCGCGCGTCATCCCGGCGGAGGGGGCCGATCATTTCTTCGACGGCCTGCGTGGACTCAAGGCACAGGTGGATTCACTCGCCAGCGACGGCGAATGATCGAGATCTCGCCGGTGCTTCTGGAAGGACGCCACGTCCGCCTCGAACCACTCGTTCCCGATCATCTTGACGCCCTCGCCGCAATCGGGCTCGATCCCGAGCTCTGGCGGATCGCCCTGGTCGAGGTGCACGACCGCGAGGCGATGCGGCGCTACATCGATGCCGCGTTCCGCCAGCAGCGGGAGGGAACGGGGATCCCCTTCGTGACCGTGGAACGGAAGGGCGACACCATCGTCGGGAGCACGCGGTTCCTCAACATCGACGCCCCCCACCGCCGAGCGGAAATTGGCTCCACCTGGCTCGCCGCTCCCTGGCGCCGCACGGCGATCAACACCGAGGCCAAGTACCTGATGCTTTGCCACGCCTTCGAGACATGGGGCCTCCGCCGGGTCGAGTTCAAGACCGATGTCGTCAACGCCCAGTCCCGCGCCGCGGTCCTCCGCCTCGGCGCCAAGGAAGAGGGGATATTCCGCAAGCACATGATCACCGAGAGCGGCCGGCGCCGGGACTCGGTCTTTTTCTCCATCATCGATGATGAATGGCCCGCGGTGAAGGCGGGGTTGGAGCAGCGGATGGCGGTAAGGCGGTAAGGCGGTAAGGCGGTAAGGCGGTAAGGCGGTAAGGCGAGCAAAATCGCACACGGAGTTGGGCGCGCAAGCGGAACCTTCCCGAGCGCAGCGAGGGACCTAGCCAGTCAAGATCGGGAAATGGCCACCAGCCACCGATCAGCAGAGTAGGTCCCTAACTGCGTTCGGGACGGTTCCGTGGTGTACGCCGCTCCAGCAGATGTGGAGCAAGTAGGCTTCAGCCTCCGATCGCCGAGTGAGGGCTCAGGCCCACGGACCTTCGGCGACTCACCCCGGATAACGGATAGCGGATAGCGAATCACCAATGCCCAACGACCTTCCCCCCATCGCCCCGCAGATTCCCCACCTCCACGAGAAGTTCGGCGACGAGCGCGCGGATCCTTGGTTCTGGCTCCGCGAGAAGGGCGATCCCCGCGTCCGTGAATACCTCGACGCCGAAAATCAATACGCCGAATCTCAATTAGCGCCGATCCGGCCGCTGGAAGAGAAACTCTACGCTGAGATGCTGGGCCGCATCAAGCAGACCGATCTCTCGGTCCCCTACCGGGACAACGGCTGGTGGTACTACACCCGCACCGAGGAGGGGAAGCAGTACCCGATCCACTGCCGCCGACGCGGCGAGATGACCGCACCCGAAGAGATCCTCCTCGACCAGAACCAGCTCGCCGAGGGACACCCATTCCTCGGAGTCGGCGCCTTCGAGGTGAGCGACGACAACCGCTTCCTTCTCTTCTCCACCGACACCACCGGTTTCCGGCAGTACACGCTGCAGGTGAAGGACCTCGAGATCGGCGAGATCCTCCCTGATAAGCGCGAACGGGTGACCTCCGCTGCCTGGGCCGCCGACTCGAAGACCCTCTTCTACGTCACCGAGGACGAAGCGAAGCGGCCAGCCGACCTTTGGCGTCACCGCCTCGGTGCGGATGACGATCAATCGATTTATGAAGAGAAGGATGAGCTCTTTCGCATCGGTGTCGGCCGAGGGCGGAGCCGGCGCTTTCTCTACCTGGGTGTGAACAGCTTCACCACCTCCGAGGTCCAGTGCCTCCCGGCCGATACTCCGGAAGGCGAGTGGCGGACCATCGTCCCTCGGGTCACCGGCCGCGAATGCGATGCCGATGACCGGGGAGACCGCTTCTGGCTCCGGGTCAATGACACCGGGCGGAACTTCCGTCTGGTCACGGCACCGATCGACGATCCGGCACCATCCACCTGGCGGGAGGAGATTCCCCATCGCGCCGATGTGATGCTGGAGGGGCTCGATCTCTTCCGCGACTTCTGCGTGCTGCACGAACGCCAGGATGGATTGCCGGCGCTCCGGATCCTTGAGCTCCAACGTGGCGGCGATCATCAGATCGAGTTCTCCGAGCCGGTCTACACGGCGTCGCCCGGCACCAACGCTGAGTGGGATACGACGAGCTATCGGTTCGGCTACCAGTCGTTCATCACGCCGCCGTCGGTTTTCGACTACGATATCACCACCCGCGAGCGCACGCTCCTGAAGCAGCTTGAGGTCCTCGGCGGCTACGACCCGACGCAATACACCTCGGCGCGGATCCACGCGACCGCACCGGACGGCACCCGGGTGCCGGTCTCATTGGTCTATCGGAAGGAGGCGCCGCAGGATGGATCGGCCCCGATGCTGCTCTACGGGTACGGGGCGTACGGGATCTCGATCCCGGTCTCCTTCTCTTCACTGCGGCTCTCGCTGCTCGATCGCGGCGTGGTCTTCGCTTTGGCGCACATCCGCGGCGGCGGCGACCTCGGCAAGCCCTGGCACGATGCGGGGCGGATGATGTCGAAGCTGAACACATTCACCGATTTCATCGCCTGCGCCGAGCACCTGATCGCCGAGCGGTGGACTCGACCCGAGCGCCTGGTCATCGAAGGAGGGAGTGCGGGCGGGCTATTGATGGGAGCGGTCACCAACCTCCGCCCCGATCTCTGGGGTGGCGTGGTGAGTCAGGTCCCCTTTGTGGATGTGCTCACGACGATGCTCGACGCATCGCTCCCGCTCACCGTCGGGGAATACGAGGAGTGGGGGAATCCGAATGAAGCGGAGACCTACTGGTACCTGCGGCAATACTGCCCCTGGACCAACCTCGCGGCCAGGGCCTACCCGCCGATGCTGGTGCGCACGTCATTGAACGACAGCCAGGTGATGTACTGGGAACCGGCCAAGTATGTCGCGAAGATGCGCTCACTCAAGACTGACCTGAACCCGCTGCTCTTCCTGACCAATATGGGGGCGGGGCACGGCGGGGCCTCAGGGCGCTACGATCATATCCGGGAAGTGGCTCTGGACTACGCGTGGATGTTGACACGGATGGGCGCCGTTCGCCCTCAGGGCTGAGGGTCAGGCGCCGAGGGTCGGCCGCCGAGGGTCGGCCGTCTCGGCCGACCCTCGCGATGAACCCGACATGCCGGAGGGGCCGACCGGGACGGTCGGCCCTCGGCTCGTCACAGCGAATCCAGCACCGCCGCCGTCAACCCCTGCACCGTCCCCGGCACCGAATCGTTGAGTTGCTCGAACACGACCAGATCGTTGGCGCCCTTCTTGAGCCAGGGCGCCGGGAGGTAGAGTGTCCGCTGCGGGCCGATCTCCCAGTAGCGGCCGAGGTTGTGACCGTTGACGAAGACGATCCCCTTCCCCCAGGCGCCGAGGTCGAGGAAGGTGTCGCCGAGGGAATCGAGCGTGAACGAGCCGCGATACAACGTCGGCACCCCGTTGAACGTCGAATCCCGCCGAGAGACCGCCGTTACGGCGGTCCCATTCACGGCGGTCCCATTCTGAGCCGGAAGCTTCGGCACCTTGCTGAACGGCAGCCGCACCATCCGCCACCCGCTCAGCTCCTCTCCCGCCAGCCGCACCGATGAGATGATCCCCTTCCGGTTCCGCACCATCTCCGCGCCGTAGTTGATCCGTCCCTCGTTCTCCACCAGGATCGCGAGCTCCCCCCCCTTGGGCACGTCGACCACGGTGGAGAAGGTGCTGGTCCGCCGATCGAGCATCGCCGTCCGTCGGCCGTTGACGAAGACGAGCCCGAAGTCGCGGAGCCCCGGCACCTCGAGCATCCCGTACACGGCGGTATCAGCGTGGTGGCGGTAGAGCACGTAGCCGGTCGATTGCCCCAGCTCCTCGAAGGAGAGCGGGCGCTTCGATTTGACCTGATGCGTGGTATCGATGAAGTCGAAGAGGGTCGCCACCGGCGCGAGCGTCACCGCCGGAATGGCGATCACCAGAGGCGCCGCGGGGACGGGAGGGAGCGGCTTCTTGCTGTGTCGCGCCAGCACTTCACGGATGGCGAGGTACTTCGGCGTCGGATGCCCCGCCTCATCCAGCGGCGCGTCGTAATCGTAACTGGTGATGCTCGGCTGGATCGGGATCTCGCGGGTGTAATTGGCCCCGGCGTGGAAGCCGAAATTGGTCCCGCCGTGGAACATGTAGAGATTGACGCTGACGCCGCGCGAGATGAGCGAATCGTACGCACCGAGGAAATCCGCCATCGGCGTCCGCACGAACTTCTCCCCCCA
>JBIOIC010000147.1:0-5630 GCA_044449625.1 Gemmatimonadales bacterium
CGAGGCCCCGCGCTCATCACTGTCCTCTTTGCGATCTGGCTCCTCGGCACCGTCTACCTGCTCGTCCGCCTCGCGCTCGGCGCTGTCGTGCTCCGTCGGATCGTCCGTGGGGCAATCTCGCTCGATACTCCGGATTGGCGTTGCCCGCTGCTCGAGGCCGCCGATCGGCTTTCGCTCGACCAGCCGCCGCGCCTGCTGATGTCGGATCGGCTGCCGATGCCCTTTGCCTGCGGCCTTCGCCAGCCGACCATCGTCCTCCCCGCCAGCGCGAGCGAGTGGACCGATCGCCGCCGTCGCGCGGTGCTCTCCCACGAGCTCGCCCACCTGCGGCGGTTCGACCTGATCGTCAACGCCGTCGGCCAGCTCGCCTCCGCGCTCTACTGGTTCCACCCGCTGGTCCGTTTCGCGGCGCGGAAGCTCCGGACGGAAGGGGAGCGGGCCTGCGATGACCTGGTCCTCGGTGTCGGCACCCGCGCCTCGGAGTATGCCAATCACCTCCTCCACATCGCCTGTCAGGCGGGACGTTCGCGTTCGCCCGGTCTCGCGATGCCGATGGCGCAGCGCCACGAATTCGAAGGCCGGATGCTCGCCATCCTCGAGCCCGGTGCCCGCCGCGATCCCACCACCCGGACCCGCGCGGCGCTGCTGGCCTCGTTGGCGGTGGCGTTCGTCATCCCCCTCGCGGCGCTGGTGCCCTCCAGTCCCGCCGAGGGCCGGGCACCGGTCCAGCAGCCGGCGGCTTCCCCGTTGCCACTGGCCGGGCCGGCTCCCGCCGCGGAACCCGCGCCAGACGGCCCGCGCCCGCACCTGAGGACGCATATCCAGACTCAGGTGCAGAGCCGGATGCAGATGCACGAACGTGAATCGATGGCGGCGGCGTCGGCGCCCGGTGATTCCGACCGGACCCAGGTCGTCGCCGCGCTCGTTCGTCTGCTCCGCGATACCGTCGTCGACGTTCGGCTCGATGCGGTCACCTCGCTCGGCCACCTCCAGGCCGCCGAGGCGATCGTGCCCCTCGGCGAACGCCTCACCCGCGATCCCGCGCCGACGATCCGTGAAATGGCCGCCTGGGCGCTGGGAGAGATTCAGGACAAGGGGTCGATCGAGGTGCTTGCGCTCGCGGTCCGGCACGATGCCTCGGCGGCGGTCCGGATCACGGCGGTCTGGGCGCTTGGCGAGATCGACGATGCCGCCGCCGTGCCCACACTGACCGCGGCGCTCGCCGATCCATCGCCTGATGTCGCCGATCGCGCGGCCTGGGCCCTCGGTACCATCCAGCCCGATCATGCTCCTCCGGCACTGGTGGCCGCACTCCGGTCGAGCGCCCCGGCGGTACGGAGCAGCGCCGCCTGGGCGCTCGGGCAGATCGCGGACAGCGCCACCGCTGGCCCGATCTCCGCCCTGCTCAACGATCCCGATGCTGATGTACGGCACGCCGCGCTCTGGGCCCTCGGCCAGGTGGGGGGGAGTGTCGCGCAGGGCGCGCTGGTCCACGCCCTCGACTCCTCCGATCCGGAGGTCCGGGCCAAGGCGGCCCGTGCCCTCGGCGGCAGCGGTGCAGATCCCTGGCCCCGGCCGATGCCGATCGTTCGCTGAACCGTTCCTGAAGGCCGCCACCCACCCGGCGCTTGACAACGGCCGGTCAGTGCTGAATATTCAGCACATAGAGTGCTGAAAAATCAGCATACACGGAGGATACGATGCTGGATCTGCGGATCATGCTGGGCAAGACGATGTTGATGGGTCTCACCCTGCTGGGCAGCGGGACGGCGCCCCGCGCGGCTGCGGCGACCGACGCCGAGATGGCGCGCTCGTTGCTCGCGGCGTCACGCGGGGTCTCCCCACTTGTCTGCGGCCTCGCCGCCCGCACCCTCGAAAATCGGTACGGCCGGTGGAACCGGAGCGAGCCCCCGATGGCGGCGGGTCAGGAGACCGCCCTCAACTGGGCCCTCAACGCGCGACCCGCTGCCACGGCGGTACCGGTGCTGGTGGACGGGCTGGCCGACACTGACGCCTGCGTGCGGTCGATCGCGACCCGGGTGCTGTCGCACTCCGAAGCTCCGAGCGCGGTCGCGGGCCTGCTCGGCGCTCTGGCCGCGACCACACCGGAGACGCGTACCGCTGCAGCCATCGGGCTCGGATTGGCGAGCGCAGGTACCGCCGTTGATCCCCTGATCCACCGGCTAGCTGACGTGGCGGTGGATGTCCGGAGCGCCGCCGCGTGGGCCCTGGGCGGGCTCGACCAGATGCGTGCCGCCGCCCCGCTCCGTCACTCCCTCAGCGACGCCGCCCCGGGGGTGCGGGCCTCGGCGGCCAGCGCACTCGGGCGCTTGGAAGACTCGAGCGCGGTGGAGGCACTCTCCCGGCTGCTGCGGAGCGATCCGGACGATGGGGTCCGTCTGGCCGCTGCGGAAGCGCTCGGTCAGCTTGAATCGAAGGCGGCGGTCCCGGCGCTCAGCGCGGCACTCAAGGACAAAAGCGCCGATGTCCGGCGCACCTCCGCCTGGGCGCTGGGCCAGATCGAGGCGACCGAATCGGCCGACGCACTCGGCGGTGCCCTGTCCGACGCCGATACCTCCGTCCGCAAGATGGCCACCTGGGCCCTCGGCCAGCTCCAGGTCAAGTCGACGGTGCCGCTCCTGGCTCGTCGGCTGCGGGAGGATGATGACGCTGATGTCCGCCGGATGGCGGCGTGGGCCCTGGGCCAGATCGAGGATCGTTCCACTGCGGAGCCGCTGCAGGCGGCGCTCAAGGCCGATCACGACGACGAGGTCCGCAAGATGTCGGCGTGGGCGCTGGGTCAACTGGGAGATCGCTCGGCCGCGCCGGGGCTGAGCGCGGCGCTCCGCGACAGTTCGAGTGAGGTGCGGGAGATGGCGGCGTGGGCGCTCGGAAACTCCGATCTGCATGAGGCGCCGGCCGAACTGCTGATGGCGCTGGCGGATCAAGATGCGGAGGTGCGGCGGAAGGCGGCGTGGGCCACGGGGCAGATCGGTGATGCCGCCGCCGTCCCCGGACTCAAGGGGATGCTCCACGCCGCCGACGGGGAATCACGTCACATGGCGATGTGGGCCCTGGGGCAGATCGACGGCCCCGCCGCCCACGATGCGCTGCTCGATGCGCTCAAGAGCGATGATGCGGGAGTGCGGGGCTCCGCCGCCCGCGCCCTCGGGCACGGCAACGTCAACCCGATGCCGATGCCCATGCCGATGCCTATGCCGATGCCCTTTCCCTGAGTCCGGTTGGCCCGGGGTCTACTTCCCCGCGCCGTCCACGCTCCAGGGCCCCGCGCCGCGCGCGGAGATGTACAGGAAGACGAAGCAAAAGGCGACCACGATCTCCCCCCGGTTCTCGATCGGGAAGAATCCGTGGGGGAAGTGCATCATGAAGTAGGCGACCGCCATCTCACCGCTGGCGATGAAGGCCGCCCAGGAGGCCTGGAAGCCGATCAGGATGGCGACGCCGCAGAGGATCTCGATGGCGCCCGCGGTCATGAAGAGCGGACTGCCGGCGGCCATCGGTCCGCCGAAGAGGGCGAAGTGCTTCTGGATCCCGTGGCAGAGGTAGAGGAACGCCACCATGATCCGCATCAGAGCATAGAGCTTCTCCGTGTGACTGCCGTACCAGGTGCGCGGGGACGTCATCGGGGCCTCGTTCAGGTGAGGTGAGAGGTGCGAATGTCAGGTACGACGTTCGCACCCCACGTCCCACTTGTCAAAGCACGGGGGCCATCCCGACCATCAGCGCCGCAAGCCAGACGATCATGGCCGCCTTACGGGTGATCCTGGGAATGAAGTGGCCGCTGGTGCGGGCGTAATCGTCGTACGCGGGGCCGAACTCCTGCCGCATCCACCGCTCTTCCTTGAGACTCCTGATCCAGAAGCAGGCGAAGATCACCCCGAAGCCGACCAGGGCCCGCCACCGGCCCACCGCAATGGCGGTCGCGAGGGCGGCCAGGAGCATCCCGCTGTAGATCGGATGCCGGACCCGTGCGTAGGGTCCGGTGCGGATCAGCTCGTGATCCTCCTTGATGGCGACCCGCGCACTCCAGTTGCGGCCGATGTGGATCCGGGCCCAGACCGCAAAGCCCAGGCCCAGCGCCACCACGATCGTGGCGAGGGGGATGAGGAAGGGCCCCGCCGAGGCCGGGATGAAGCGGCGATAGAAGCGGCCCATGTCGAAGACCGGTGTGGCGAGGAGGATGTAGCCCAAGCCCATGCAGGCCACGATGGCGTAGCGAACCAGGGGATGTTCGGTGCTGCGCGTGACCTTGACCCGTTGCGCGGCGATGATCCATCCAACGAAGAACGCGGTCCAGAGCCAGCCGATGGGGGTGAACATGCGATCTCCGTAGAGCGGGTCGTGGATGGCCCTCCTACGGAGATCTCACGTCACAAGTTGCAACATCGCCCTGTCTTTACTCCTGATAGAGCTTTGCACCGACCCACCCACCCGCCAGCGCTGAGACCAGCCCGCCGAGACTCACCAGTCCAATCAGGGTCGAGGAATAGAGCCCCATAAAGGTGTAGGAGGCGAAGAAGGCGTGGCCGACGAACCAGGTCGCCAGCGAGGCGAGCATCGCCGTACGGGGACCGGGGCCGAAGCGGGGCCGGATGGCGGCGTAGACCCAGACCAGCATGATCCCGACGATGAAGTCGGTGATGATCCAGCCGACCATCGAGCCGGTGCCGGCCTTGGCCATCAGCCCGGGGTTCAACGCATTGGTCTCCGCGTTCCACTGCGCCGCGAGCAGCACGCCATTGACCGGCCCGTCGATCAGGTTCATCACCAGCCCGGCCGCGAGGCCCCCGCCGATCACCCGTCCAGTATTGATCGCCATCGTTCGCTCCCTCGGTGAATGTGGATCAGTGCTTCAATTGGCCGGACAGGTTGGCGCCGGTTGTCGGCGCATCACTGCTTCGCTTCGGTCGGGTTCACGGCTGGACGGAAGATCAGGGTCTGCGTGATTCGGACCGCCACTCGCCTGCCGTTCAGAAGGCCTGGATGAAAGCGGAGGTGGCGCACAAAACGGAGTACCTCCGGGTCGAAGCCGTTGTTTGTGGACGAGAGGACGGTCACCGATGTTGAATCCGGAATCCCGGCCGAAGAGATGACCAGGCCGGTGGTAACGCTGCCACCGATGTCTCGGCTCCTCAGGTCGGGCGGATAGTGCGGCCCTTCACCGCGGATCGGCCGCGGCCTGGTGGTGACGAGATTTTCGGGCAAGAGCGAGTCGCCACCCGCTGCTGCAAGGAGTACCGGGGCGTTCAACTCCGGCACCAGCTCGGGGTGACCGACACAGCTGACGGTCAGGACCAGGAGTACCCAGGTGAATCTCGGCAGCATCGGTGACTTTACTCCGCCGGACAGATCGGCGCCGGACGCCGTTCTCATCAGCTCCGATCTGGGTCGCGAGCCGCATCTAAGGCAGCCTTCCACGCAGGAGCTTGCTTCGACAATGCTGCGGTACCGTTACCCATCACCCATCACCCGTCACGCGTTACCCGTTACACGTCACCCGTCACAGCGGCCTCAATCGAATTCGATCCGCGCAGTGGACTGTTCCGGCCCGACCCGCCCCACGACGATCTCCGCCCTGAAAAAATCCTCCCCCTTGATCGGCGCTCCCG
>JBIOIC010000148.1:0-5608 GCA_044449625.1 Gemmatimonadales bacterium
ACGCGCCATTCCAAACATACCCAAATGGCCTGGACCTGAGCGTGCTGCCGCTCGAGTCGCTGGCGGACCTGTATTGCCTGGTGGTGAGAACAGGAGAAGGGAAGAAGGGAGAAGGGAGAAAGGGAGAGAGGGCAATCGACTCACTGCCCTTCCCCGATGCAGAAGTGGGGGGAAAAGCGGTGCTCTTCCATACCGGATGGGATCGCCGCTGGCGCACCGACCGGTACTTCGAGGGACACCCTTATCTCAGCGGGGCCCTTGCTCAACGCCTGGCGGATGCCGGCGCGGTGCTCGTCGGGATTGACTCCTACAACATCGACTGCACCGATGATGGGAATCGTCCGGTACACTCGACGTTGCTGAGCCGAGAGATCCCGATCGCGGAGCACCTGACCAATCTCGCCGCGGTGCCGGAGCGCGGCAGCCGATTCTTCGCCGTGCCGGTCAAGGTGAAGGGATTCGGGACCTTCCCCGTTCGCGCGTTCGTGCTTGATTGAGCCCGTGGCCGCACGCCGCAAGCTTCGGGTCGGGGAGAACTCTTGTGATCCGGTCATCGCCACTGAACCGCCACACCACGGAGACACGAAGAGCACGGAGAAAGCGAGTGATGCGGGTGACCGGGAAAACTCCGCCGTCAGTCGTTGGCCTCGGTCCGTCCCGCCATACATCTCCGCGGTTCTCCGTGACCCTTCGTGTGCTCCGTGCCTCCGTGGTGTCGCAGTATCCTGGCTGTGTTGCGGCCACTGACCCGACAAGCCTGAGGCGATGATCACTCTTCAGAAGTACCCGACCGAGATCGAGGCGGAGGTGGATCGCGCGGTGCTCGAGGCCAACGGGATCCGCGCCCTCGTCGTGCGTGACAATGCCGGCGGGATGCTTCCGTCGCTCAACCTTCTGGCATCAGTCCGGCTGGTGGTGGATGACGCCGACGTGGATGATGCGCGGAAGGTGCTGGAGGGTGAATGAGAGGAGGAGGAGAAGATGAGGGGAAGAGAGGAGAAGAGGAGAAGAACGCGGAAGGGAGCAGGAGCTGCGTTCACCTCTTCCTCTCTTCGTCTCCTCCTCTTGCCATCTCCTCTTTCTTCTCTTCCTGTCAAAAGTCCCCATCTCGCCTGGCGAACTTCACTCCCCGGTCCACCTGGTAGTACTTTGCCCAGCCGTTGTTGAGGGAAAAGACCAGCCCCTTGCCGAGCAGCGGTTCAGCCCAGAGCGGGACGAAAAAGGGGCGGCGGGCGGAGAAATAACGGTAGTAGCGTTCATCGTCGGCGAGGGCCTGGCCAAGGACGTTGCGGGCGACGAAATCGCCGCAGAAAGCGGCCCAGGGAAGCCCGACGCACCCCAGCACCCAGTGGATCCAGGGAGTGGCCTCATCGCGCACGACGGTCGGCAGCAAGTCCCGAGTCGTGTCGATCAGTCCGGGCCAGTACTGGATGAACCTGAGGCGACGGAGGTAGGGGAACTTCGCCTTGAAGTCGCGGATGACTCGCGCGATGACCCTCGGTGTCGTGAGGGCGTGCAGCGCGAAGGTGGTCAACGGGCTCCCCCCGCCCAGCAGCAGGCGCTGATCGCCGGTGAGGCGCCAATAACTGTACACTAGGTCGGAATCCCAGCACTGCAGGCGGTCTCCCGGAAAGAGCCGGCGGACGTCGGCATCGCCCAACGGCTCGCTGATGGTAAGGAACGTCTGCGCGTGATACACGTTGGCGGACCAGGGGGTGAGTTGGGGCGAGATCTTGTCGATGCAGAAGACGATCTCGTCGGCGGTGACGGCGCCGAGATGGGTGTACACCGTGTGTCCGTCGACGCGGAGCGCCTCGGTGCTCTCGAAGACCCGGACCCCGCCTTGCAGCAGGACCCGCTTCAGCCCCTGGGCAAAGAGCAGCGCGTCGATCCCCCAGCAATCGGGATAGCGGATGCCGCCGGCGTATGCGTCGGAGCCGAGCACGGCGGGGAGTTCGGAGCGCTGGTAGAGCCGCTGCGGGTATCCCAGCGCCTTCCGCGCCGCGACCTCCTCCTGGGCGGCGCGCCACCCCGAAGATCCGTTCCCGACAAAGAGACTGTCCTGACGCTGCAGATCGCAGGGGATCGCGTGTTGCGTGACCGCCTCGGTGATCGACTCGATGCCCCGCACCGGAGCTTCCCACAGATCCCGGGCACGCTCCACGCCGTAGCGGCGGACAATCTGCGAGAGTTCGAGTTCAGAGTCCGGGGTGAGGAACCCGGCGCTCTTGCCGGTGGAGCTTCCGCCGCAGATGTTGCGTTCGATGAGGATGACTTTGCGTCCGCCCCGCATCAGCCGCCACGCCGCCATCAGGCCGGCCATCCCGCCTCCGACGACCAGCACCTCGGCCGTGAGCTCGGCCTGGAGTGGAGGCTGCATCGGTTCGGTCACGGACAACAGGGTGGTATACCACCAGTTCTGCACGATCATATAACAACGCTCCCGGAAACTTGCCCTTCGCAACGTGGACGCATTGCCGGGCCCCGGTCAAGTGGCAAAGGAGATGTGAATGCGGTGGACATTCGGCGTTATGCTGGTGCTCGCATCCAGCTGTGGTGGCTCGAGGGCCGCCCGCACGCTCCCGATCGCCTTCGTCTGCCCCGCCGGCGATACGATCCGGACCCGGTTCTGGACCGATTCCGCGGCCGTGCTCCTGCCCGGCACGGCGGCCCCGGTCACCCTGCCCCGGGCGGTTTCCGGCTCCGGAGCCCGGTATTCCGATGGCTCGCTTACTTTTTGGAACAAGGGCGACAGCGCCTTCGTCATGCTGGGCGATTCCATCGTCATCCGCGACTGCGGGCGCACCCTCTGAATAATTTTCATTCCACGGGAGGCCCCTTGCCCGAATCCAGTCCCGACGCCCAGGCATATGCAGGCGTCAAGATCCCGCCGCCGTTGCTCTATCTGATCCCGCTCGCCCTGAGCTGGTGGTTGGAGCGGCGCTGGCCCCTCCCCCTCGACACGGGGTGGCCGGCCGCCGGATGGGTCTTCGTCGCCCTTGGCCTCCTCTGCATGGCCCCTGCCGTCGCCTCCTTCCGCCGCGCGGGGACTGCCGTCATCCCGGTCAAGCCCGCGACTACCCTGGTCGTGACCGGCCTCTATCGCTGGACCCGGAATCCGATGTACGCCGGCTTCACGACCGTCTACCTCGGCGGGCTCCTCCTCCTGCACTCCTGGTGGACGGTCGCATTCCTTCCCCTGATCCTCTGGGCGATCCACGTCCTGGTGATCTTCCGCGAGGAACGCTACCTCGAATCCCGCTTCGGGCAGGCTTATCGCGACTATTGCGCCCGCGTGCGACGGTGGATCTGAGGCATATCGGGCGCGGGATCGGCGCGGCGCTCATCGGAGCGGTCGCGGCCTGTGCCCCGGCGCGCGCGAAGCCGGCCTATGTCCCGCGGACGCGCGAGGTGACCGTCACCACGGTGCCGTTGCTGGTGAAGGAACAGGCGAAAACCTTGCCGTTTCTCCACCGCGATTTCGGGCCTGGCGGCGTGCTCGAGGGGCGGGAAGTGTACGCCTTCGTGCCGAACACCATCACGATCGTGGCGGGGGACACGCTGCAGTTGACCTTCATCAACCCCGAGGATGATCCGCATTCCTTCGTCCTCGACGGCCTGGCGGTGCCGCTGCCGCCGCAGCAGCGCGTCCACGCCACCTGGATCGCTCCGCATCCCGGTATCTTTCCGTTCGTCTGCAGTGTGCCCTCGCACCTGCCGATGATGGCCGGACAGGTCATCGTCCTGGCCGCCACCGCGATTACGCAGTGAACGCCCGCACGCCGGCCACTTCCCCTCCAATCGGAGCTCCCGTGCCTCACATTCCCGACGCCACCCCGCGCCGCGAATTCCTCGGACAACTTGCCGCCACGGTGGCACTCGCGAGCATCGCCTGCGCGCCAGCCGTTGCGCCCGCCTCCACGCCCGCGCCTGCCCCGGCAGGTGGAATGACGCCCGCGGGTGGCGTTGCGGCCGCCAAGCCGGCGCCGATCCACTGGGATGACTCGTGGACCACCCGGGTCCTGGCGGCCAAGCACAAGGCGGTCTTTGACGGCCCCGAAATCGCGGAGGGAGAAGCACCGGGCCAGGCGTGGGCCTTCTACAAGGACTATGGAACGGTGTATGGCACCACCGACGCCGATGTCGTCCCGGTCGTGGTGATGCGGCACAAAGGGGTACCCGTCGCCTTCAACGATTTCCTCTGGGACAAGTACGAGATTGGCAAGTGGCTCAAGGAAAAGGATCCGACCACCGGGAAGCCGGCGCGGCGGAACCCCTACGCCCACTCCGATCCCAGCGACAAGTTTGCCAACCTCGCCCCCGACGGAACGATCCCCGAGCTTCACCGCCGCGGCGCGGTGCTCCTCGCCTGCAACCGGGCGGCGATGTTCTTCGCCTATGAAGCCGCCAAGCGCACCAAGCAGCCCCTTCAACAGGTCAAGGACGAAGTCCGCGCCAACCTGATTGAAGGGGTGATCCTCCAGCCCTCGGGGATCTTCGCGGTGTTGCGCGCGCAGGAAGCAGGGTGCGCCTACATCAGGTCGACGTGAATGCTTAGCTGGTAGCTAGTAGCTGGTAGATAATCAGGCACAACATACAATAGGACACGCGTGAAGAACCGAATGATCATCGTCGCAGCCTTGCTTGCCGTCGCCGCCTGCGCTTCGAAGGGGGAGGATCTGATCGGAACGGTCCCGGCGCCGGCGGTCGCCGCCGATTCCGTACTCCACATCGGCGCCACGGTCCGGGTCCACGGTGCTCGACTGGGCCGAGCGTGGCGGGTCGGCACCGTGGTGGTGTCAGCGGGAACTCACCCCTGCCTCGCGATCAAACTCATTTCGCCCCGCGATGGCTCTCCAGTGTATGTCGGGTTGAACGCCCTCACCGAGCTCAACGCCGATGGCCGGACCAACAACGGCCTCCTCACGATGGGGCTCCCCGCGCCGCAAGAGAGCGACTGGGCGCCGGTCAACCTGGCGCGGGCCCAGAGCGCCAGCTGCCGGCGCGCCCGGAGATAGTGCGGACGATGGAACAGCGGCAGGGGAGCTACCTGATCTCAACCGATCCGACGCGCCTCGACCTCGACGTGATCCACGGCTACCTGACGCAGTCGTACTGGTCCCCCGGCATCTCCCGCGAGGTGGTCCAGCGGGCGCTGGCCCATTCGCTCTGCTTCGGCATCTATCACGACCGCGATGGACAGGTCGGATTCGGACGGGTGGTGACGGACCAGGCCACCTTCGGCTACCTCGCCGATGTCTTCGTGCTCGAAGCCCATCGAGGCCACGGTCTGTCGAAGACATTGATGGAAGTGGTGATGGCCCATCCAGCACTCCAGGGGCTCCGCCGATTCACCCTCGCCACCCGCGATGCGCACGGCCTCTACGCGCAGTTCGGCTTTACGCCCCTGGAGAAGCCGGAACGGCATATGGAGAAGCGGGGGTGAACCCGCGGGTGCTAGCTTCGAGGCACGAGGTTCGAGGGACTGCGACCCATGACTCACAACCCACGACCCGTCACCCGTGACCTCTCCCCAGCCGTTTCTTCGCACCGCGCGACTGCTCCTCCGGCCCTTCACCCTCGCCGATGCGCCGCGAGTGACGGTGCT
>JBIOIC010000149.1:0-5586 GCA_044449625.1 Gemmatimonadales bacterium
CCGGAAATCCGCCCCTCCGCCACCGTGGTCCGCGAGGCGGGAGCGGGCGCGGCGGACGCGAACCTGATCCGGGCGCTCCCGCCCCCGACGGTAGTGAACTGGATCAGCACGTCGCCGCTCGGCGAGGAGTACGAGAAGCTCGCCTCCTGGCCGGCCGCGAGCTGCTGGCCCGCGGCGCCGGCCGCCACCTCGCGGAGCAGGGCGATGACCTGGGGCCCGGTGACGGGATCCTTGGTCAGCGGCTTCAAGCCCGCGGCGGTCGCGAGCGCCGCCGGCTTGCCGGGAGAGAGTTCGAGGGCATCCGCCTTCTGCTCGGCGAGAACCTGGATGAACTTGTCGATGCGGGCCATGGATTCTTTCAGTCGAGCGGGCGGACCCCGCGCACGTACGCGCGGTGGATCACCCAGTGTGCGGCGCTGGTCGACAGCGCGAAGAAGTCGCCGGCCTCGTTCAGGAAGTCGAGGGCGCGCGCGCGATTGGGCGGCAGTTCGAGCGCGGCCCATCCCCGCAGCACCCGGCCGCCGAGCATCTCCACTTCCAGTCCGATCATCTTGGCCGCCGAATGGCGCACCTGATCGCCATCGACTTCGGTGCTCGGCACCGCCGGGTCGCCGGCCACCAGCGCGATCTGCGCCTTCGCCAGAAAGACCACCCCGTCACCGGTGAGGGAAACGGGGGTGAACGGCTCGGGACGGTTCAGCATTTCGACGAGCGATTCGGGGCCGTCGTGCTGCGGTACCCGGCCCTGCACGAAGACCGCGCCGACGAGACGGGTCCCGTCGCCGAGCAGGATCTCGGATTCAATGCGTTCGGTGCTGCCCCAGTCGCCCATCAGCGCGCCTGAATGAAGGGAGAGCAAAGGTCGCCCCGCCCCCGCCGGGCGGCAAGGGCGCCGGGGCGATCAGCCGCGGATCTCGATCCCGGCGCGACGCTCCGAGCGGCGGATCGGATCGAGGTAATCAGCCTCCTCACCGAGTTCGGCGCGGAGATGGGCGGTGAGCTCGTGGGCCCGGTGGAGAAGCGGCCCGTCCACCCCGGCACCCTCCAGCACCTCGAGCGCGATCCCGACATCCTTGTCGAGCAGCGCCAGGCGGAAGAGCCGGGACCAAGTTCCGGTCAGCACCCGCTCCGGGACCAGCACCTCGCTCACAAAAGAGCGGCCGCTCGATGCATTGAGCACTTCGACCGCCTTTCCCGCCGGGACCCCCGCCTTGACCAGCGCGGTGAGCCCTTCGGCACAGGCCAGGATATTGACCGCCAGCAGGGCATTGTTGACCGCCTTCAAGGCGTGCCCCGATCCCACCGGCCCGATGTGCTCGATCCGCTTGCCGAAGGCCGCGAGGACCGGCCGAGCCCGTTCGAAGGTGGCGGCGTCCCCGCCCACCATAACCGTCAGGCCGCCGGCCGCGGCCCCCGGTGGTCCACCGCTCACCGGCGCGTCGGCGAATGCCACGCCCTTGTCCCCCACCCGCTTGGCGATGCGGCGGGAAGAGCCCGGGTCGCCGGAGGTGCAATCGAGGAAGAGGGCGCCGCGCCGAATACCGGCGAGGAGTCCATCGGGGCCGTCGAGCAGCGACTCCACCTCGCGCGAGGTAGGGAGGCAGGTGAGCGCCACATCAGCATCGAGGACCGCCTCACGGGGCGTCGCCGCCGCACGCGCCTGATGCTCCGCCGCAAAACGATCGGCCCGCTCGCGAGTCCGATTCCAGACGGTGACGGCATGCGACTGGGCGAGCCGAGCGGCCATCGGGGTGCCGAGGGCACCAAGACCGAGGAAGGAGACGTTCATGGGAGACAAGCTCGAGGTTAGTGGGGAACTGGGAGCTGATAGCACATAGCTGATAGCTGGTGGCTGATGACTGACGGCTGACGGCTGACGGCTGACGGCTCCGCGAAGATACCCGATTGACCCGCTCTCCGGCACACCGCACCTTATCCCTCTCCATGTCTTCCACGCCGCGCCCCTCCCGCATCCTTCTCGCCCTGCTCGGGGCGACGCTGGTGCTGTTCATCGTGGGGCCGCTCGCGCGGCTCCTGCTGGCCGCGACCCCCGCCGATCTCGCCGCCGCGGCGTCCGATCGCGAGCTCATCGGCGCGATCCTGCTGACCATCTTCACGGCGACGCTCGCCACGGCGATCGGACTCCTCACCGGGCTGCCCCTCGCCTGGGCGCTGGCGCGGCTCCGCTTCCCCGGGCGCCGGATCGTGCAGGGACTGGTTGACCTGCCGGTGGTGATCCCCCATCCGGTCGCGGGGATCGCGCTTCTCCTCTTCCTCGGCCGCCAATCGTTCCTCGGCCGGCCGCTCGCCGCGCTCGGGCTTGAGTTTGTGAGTCACGTGCCGGGGATCGTCGCGGCGATGCTTTTCGTCTCGGTCCCCATCCTGGTGAGCGGCGCCCGGGAGGCGTTCTCGACGGTGGACCCGCGGCTGGAACGGGTCGCCCGTTCGCTGGGGGATCCGCCATGGCGCGCCTTCCGCCACGTTACCCTCCCGCTGGCGGGACGCGGGATCGCCGCCGCCGCGATCCTGGCCTGGGCCCGCGCGGTCAGCGAGTTCGGCGCCATCGTGATCCTCACCTACAATCCGAAGGTCGCGAGCGTCCTCATCTTCGACCGCTTCACGGCCTACGGGCTCACCGCCGCGATCCCGGCGGCGCTCGCCCTCCTCCTCCTCGCCCTGCTCGTCTTCGTGCTCGTTCGCCTGGTGCAGCCGCGGGAGCGGGCGTGATCCGGCTCGATGCCGTGCGGGTCGAGGCCGGCGCCTTTTCCCTCGGCGAGCTCTCGCTCGAAGTCCCCGGCGGCGGGTACGCCCTCCTCATCGGGCCGACCGGCTCGGGGAAGACGACCCTCCTCGAGGCGATCGCGGGACATCTCCCGCTGGCGGCCGGCCGCGTCCTCCTCGATGGGCGCGATATGTCGGGCATCCCCCCCGAAGCGCGCGGCATCGGCTTCGTCTACCAGCACTACCATCTCTTCCCGCATCTGTCGGTCCGGGCCAACATCGAGTACGCGCTGCACCGGGAGACCCCGGCCGCGCGGCGACGACGGGGCGAGGAGTTGGCGGAGATGCTCGGCGTCACCGCACTGCTCGATCGGGCGCCGGATCGCCTGTCGGGAGGGGAGCAGCAACGGGTCGCCCTCGCGCGCGCGCTCGCGCCGCGGCCGGCGATCCTGCTGCTCGATGAGCCGTTCGCCGCGGTCGATCCCGTCACCCGCCATCAACTGCGCCGCGAGCTCCGAACCGCGCACGAGCGGGAACACTTCACCGTCCTGCAGGTGAGTCACGACTTCGACGAAGCGCTCCGGCTCGGGGACCTCGTCGCGGTCCTCGCCGATGGCAGGATCGTCCAGCGGGGGAGCCCCGAGGAGGTCTTCCGCCAGCCGAACTCCCCCTTCGTGGCCCGATTCGTCGGCGCCGGGAACGTGCTCGCGGGAAGGGTCCATCGGACCGGCCCCGACGATGGCGGCCGCTTCCCTGGAAGATTCGAGAGCGGCTCCCTGGTCCTCTCCGTCGTGGCCGAGCGCGAAGGGGAGTGTCACGCGGTGGTGCGCCCGGAGGACATATTGGTGAGCCGCGAAGCGCTGTCGGCGGCGCGGAATCACCTGGGGGCCCGGGTGACGCGACTCGAACGGGCGGGCCCCGTGACATACATTCATCTGGAGGCCGGCCGGCCCCTCGTGGCGGCGGTGACCGGGCAGTATGCCGACACCCTCGGCCTTGCTCCCGGCCAGGACGTCTCGCTCACCATCAAGGCGACGGCGGTGCTCCTGGTGTAAGTGGTGGCTGACGACCGAAGACCGATGACTGACGACCAATAGCGAACGACTCCCCGGAGGACCCCGTGTCAAAGCGCTGTCTGCTGCCCCTGGTGCTCGCCGCCGCCTGCCACTCGGCGGGTGGCGCCACACCGGTTGATCCGACCCAGGCGACGATGAGCATCCTCACGCCGGTGGGCGCCGACTCGACATCGAGCATCGAAGGGCTCGCGATCTTCAACGGCCGCCTCTTCGTGGCGGACTGGAAGGATGGCGCGATCTATCGGATCGACCCGGCCAATCCCGCTCCGGAGAAGGTGGGCCAGCTCCCGCTCAAGCCCGGCACCAGCATCCTCGGCGCGGTGACCGACTCGATCGGCGATCTCTTCTTTGCGGTGCCGGACCCGGGGGTGATCTATCGCGTCGCCGTGGATCGGATCGGAGCGAAGAACTTCAACCCGGCCAAGGACGCCACCGTCTTCGCCACCGGGGCCAAGGGCGCCAACGGGATCAACTTCGATCACAATGGACACCTCTGGATCGGCGGAGGGGATGCCGACGCGCTCTACCAGGTGGGCCCCAAGGGGGGTGTGGCGATGACGTTCGCCAAGCACTTCTCCCCCATTTCGACCGACACCACGATGCCGGTCCGCGGCTACGTCGTGAATGGCGTCGCGGTGGACTCCAAGGGGTTTGTGTACACCGTCAACACGGGGACCGGGGAGATCGTCCGGCTGACGATAGGCGCGGGGTACAGGCCGGGACCGATCGCGACCTTCACGAAGGACGCGCGGCTGATCGGGGCCGACGGCCTCATCGTCGATTCCAACGACAACCTCTGGGTCAGCAGCAATTTCCAGAGCCACCTGGTCAAGATCACGCAGGATGGCGCCATCACCATCGTCGCCGGACGCGCGGCGGCCGACGGCAGCGCTCCCGCCATCGGGAACGGCCCCGCCGACGCGCTCCGCTTCCCCGCCGAGCTCAAGCGCGCGGGACGTCACATCTTCCTGACCAACCTGAACTTCCCGATCGGCGCCAACGCGAAGGGGCACATCGCCGGCGCCAGCATCGCCCTGGTGACCTTGCCCAACGGGATCTAGCGCCGGCGGGGAACGATGACTGCCCGGCTCATGCATGTGGACCTCGACGCGTTCTTCGTCGAGGTCTGCCGACAGCGGCACCCCGAGCTGCGCGGCATCGAGCGGCTGATCGTTGGCGGTCGAGCCGACGGGCGCGGCGTGGTCCAGTCGGCGTCATATGGCGCGCGGGCGTTCGGAGTACGGGCGGGGATGCCGACGGCGCAGGCGCTCCGCCTCTGCCCGGACGCGACGGTGTTCCAGGGGGTGTTCGCACACTATCGGGAGGCATCGCGCGCAGTGCGCGATGTCCTCCTCCGGCATTCCCCCACCGTGGTGATGGCTTCCCTCGATGAGGCCTATCTCGACTTCAGCGGGACCGACCGGCTCTTTCCCGTCTCCCTCTTCGGCGCCGCTGAGGAGATCAGGAACGACATCAAGGGGGCGACGGGACTCGACTGCAGCATCGGGATCGGCCCCAACCGGATGCTCGCCAAGATCGCGAGCGATCAGGCGAAGCCGCGGGGGATCCTGGAGGTGCGCACCGGTTGGGAGCGGGGATTCCTCGCCGGGCTTCCGCTCAAGGCGCTCCCCGGTATCGGTCCGAAGACGGCGGCGCGGTGGGAAGAGAAGGGGTTGACGGATGTCTGGCAGGTGCAGCGAATGACGGTCGATGCCTTGACCACGCTGGTCGGTCGGCACGCCCGGGAGCTCAAATGGCGCGCCGAGGGCCACGGCGGCACGACCTTGAG
>JBIOIC010000150.1:0-5527 GCA_044449625.1 Gemmatimonadales bacterium
AGGTCGCGTTGACGATCCCGACACTGGGCTGGACCTTCCAGCTGCCCCGGAGCAGGAGCGGCAGGTTGATCCCCGTCTGCCAGTCGATCCCGGTGGAAAAGGTCCCGTTCGTCACTTCGGTCACCGTCTGCGAATCGGACGGGTTGAGGGTGCTCAGGTTCGGGGCCTTGAAGGAATAGATCTGGCGCTGATCGGAGAGCTGATCCTGATAGCTGAGCGAGTTGCGCCAGGTGAAGTCCCCGAACCGAAGCGGGGTGTCGAGACTGAAGGAGGTGTTCCGGGTATTGATCTTGCCCCCGATGGTGTCGATCCCGCCGGCGGCGCTGAACAGCGGGACCCCCGGCGCCGCAAAGCCGATTTCCCGCTGCTGGGTAAAGGTCAGCGCCGGCGACCAGGTGACCCGGCTGGAGAGCTGGATCGGGGCGGGGCTCACGGTGAGCGTCGGAAAAGTCTGCGTCACGCTGCCGTCATTCAGGTTCTGACGCCGGCTGCCGCCGATGGCGACCGTGCCCCACGCGAACCGCCTCTGGAAGTTCAAGTCGCTCGACATCTGCTGGGTGGAGAGCAGCGGGTCGATCGCGTTGGCGCTGACGATCTGGGAATTGCTGGCGTAGTTGAGGTGCAGATTCAGCGTCGTATTGAGGTCGAAGCTCTGCTGGTGAGCCCAGGCAATCTGGGTGCTCGACCCGCCGGTCTCCTCCACCTGACGGCTGTACCGGACCGAGCCGTTGACGAAGCGATCGAGCCACCGGTACTGCGCCCCGACGCCGTACTGCAGGTAGCGATCGGCGTACCAATCGAGGCGGCCGGTCAAATCGAAGTAGTCATTCGGCGCCCAGTAATAGCCCGCGTTGGTCACCGCCCGGCTGAATGTCGGCGTCGGCCGGACGATATCGCTGATGCCGAAGTGGGGCACCAGTATCCCCGAATGGCGCCCGGGCCGGCCGTCCTGGAAGATGAATGGCAGCCAGAGGATCGGGACATCGCGCACGAAGAGCACTGCGGGGCGGGCCACCAGGACCTGCTTGGAGATCCATTTGACTTGGCGCGCGGCGAAGTGATAGTCCGGGACCGGAAGGTCGCAGCTGGTGATGTTGCTGGACGCGGCGTAGAGGCGCGCGGAACTGGAGTCCTGCGCCAGATTCCCGCGCAGGAACCAGTTGGCCCCGTTCTCCTTGAAATTCGTGAGGGCCTGGCTCACCACCGCGCGCCGGCGGCAGGTGTCGTAGCGCAGGCCCTCGGCCACGAGGACGGTGCCATTTCCAAAGAGTTTGGGATCACCCCGGGCGTCGAGCACGCAACTCTGCTCCTCGTAGTCGATCGCCTTCGCCTCCAGGGTCGAGCTATCGCGCTCCGTGGCAGCGGATCCGAAGAGCTGGATCCGGCGCTCGCGGGCCAGGAGCGTGGCCGAATCGGACCGGAAACGGGTCGTCTCGTACCCAGGCCGGACCAGCATCGACGTCAGGATCGAATCCGCGGGAGGGAAGGATCCCGAAGGCCCGGTGGGAAGACCGAGGCGCCGCGCCTGCGATGTGTCGATCGGCTGACCCGGCTTGGCCCGCAGGCGAGTGGTGTCGGTGGTCGTATCACCCGGCACGCGCACTTGCGTTCCGGGGCCGAGCTTGCGCGGCACGGGGACCTGGGCGTGGAGATGCCCGGGCGATCCGAGCGTGAGTGCGAGCATCAGGCCCACCGCCGTCGCCGCAGCCGCGCGGTTCCGCCGCCGGCTGATGATCACCGTGCCGATGAACCCGATCTCGTAGAGCAGCACCAGCGGCGCCGTCATGATGAGCATGGTGACCACATCGGGACTCGGCGAGAGCGCGGCGCCGGCGCACATCGACAGGATGATGGCCATGCGGCGGAACTTGTTGAGTCCCTTGGGCGTCACCAGCCCCAGACTCGCCAGGATGATGATGACCAGCGGCAGCTCGCACGACAGGCCGAGAGCGATCACCAGGTGCACGACGAAGCTGAAATACTCCTGATAGGTGATGATGTTCGTGAACGAGCCCGCTTCGAAGCTGAGAAGCATATGCAGGCTCGGCGGAACCACGAAGGCGTACCCGGCGGCGGCACCGCCGAGGAAGAGCCCGAGCCCGGCAACCAGCGCGGGAATCAGCACCTTGCGCTCTCGCGCATGCAGCGCGGGAGAGAGGAAGGCCCAGATCTGATAGAGGATGACCGGCGAGGCGAGAACCAGACCGACGTACAGGGAGAGCTTGAGGACGATGATGACCGGCTCGGTCGGGCTCAGGATCGCGAGCTTGCCGCCGGGGATGTACGGCGCGATCGGCCGCTTGATGACGTTGATCAGGTCGAACTGATCCACCGCCAAGCAGCCGAGGCCGAACCCCAGCACCAGCGCCACGACGGACTTGATGACGCGCAACCTGAGTTCCTCGAGGTGCTCGAGGAAGGACATCTCGCCGGCGGGCCCGTTCATCGGCACGCTCGGGAGGGCCTAATGGCCCAGGGTCTTGATGCGGTCGCGGGCGAGGGCGGCCTCGTCCGAATTCGGGTAGGCTTGCACCACGCGCTGATAAAAACCGCGCGCCGCGCCGGGATCCTTCCGGTTCTCGGCGAGCAAGCCGAGCTTGTAGAGCGCGGTCGCCGCGCGAGGTGACTTGGGGAAGCTCTGGACCACGAGGTTGTAGTACCTGACCGCCGAATCCGGCGATTCCGCCGCCCACGACTCACCCACGAAATAGGTCGCGTCACCGGCCCGCGGACTCTGCGGGTACCGCTGCAGCAGCTGGGTGAAGCCCATCCGGGCGGTCCGCACGCTGCCCAGGCGAAGCTGCTGCAGCGAGGCCTCGTACATCTGATCGGCCGACGCCGCCGGCGGACCGGCCGGAGGAGCTCCGGCGGGCGTCGTTCCGGCCGCGGGCGTGGAATCACCGGGCGGCAGCGCGACCGGAGCCGGGGCCGTCGCCTGGATCTCGGCACTCCGCGCCTCGAGCTGGGTGCGCAGTTCGGTCAACCGCTGCTGACTCTGCCCGGTGAGTTCCTGCACCTGCACCAGCTGCTGATTGATGCTGTACAGGTCGCTGGCGATGTCACCCTTGAACCCGCTGATCGCGGTACGGGTCGCCGCCAGCGAATCGAGGATCCGCTGTTGCATTCCGATCACGGCGGTAAGCTGCGCCGCCCGCACGGAATCCTGCCGGGTCGTCTCGGCCCGGAGCAGGAGTACGGCATCTTCCACACGCCGAACATCCCCCTTGGCGGCACAGCCGCCAAGGAGGACAACCAGCAGAACGGCGTTGGCCGGGCGGATCACTGCCCCGGGGCGACCAGGGCGTTCCCGCCCGCGAGGATCTGGAATTCGGCCCGGCGATTCTTGGCCCACGCCTCTTCGGTGTGACCGGGATCGACCGGACTGTCCTCACCGTACGAGAAGACGTCGACCCGCCCGTCCGCGACTCCCTTGTTCACCAGATACCGCTTGGCCGAGGTGGCGCGGCGCATGCCGAGGGCGAGGTTGTACTCGTCCGAGCCCCGTTCGTCGGCGTAGCCGTTGACCCGGATGCGGAGGGCGGCGTTGGCCTGGAGGATCCGGGCCTTGTAGTCGAGCACGCTCTGGTCATCGGTCCGGATGTCGGCCTTGTTGAAATCGAAATGGACGGCGGTCGCGAGGGCGGTGTTGACCTCGGCACCGGCCGCGGCGGCCCGTTGTGCGGCCGCGAGGGAATCGCGCGTCGCCTGCTCGCGGGCGCGCTGGGCGGCATCCTGCTGGGCCTGCCGGGCCGCGGCTTCCTGCGCGGCGCGCGCAGAATCGGCGTTGATGGCGGGCTGGGCCGGACCCGTATTCGCCTGGGGGACCGGCTGTTCCGGCTTGGGGCTCGAGCCGCAGGCGGACAGCAGGATGGCGGCCGCAAGGGCCGTCAGGGCAGCGGAATTGAGACGCATGGACTTCTCTCCTTAGTCATCTGGTAAAGATTGGCGCGACCGCGGCCAAACGCCGGGACCACGCGGGGAGCTGGGTGGCGCCCGGTGTTGCGAGCTGCCGGATCCGCCCCGATTCGACGTCAATGACCCAGAGCTGGCGATGCCCGCTCCGGTCCGACACGAAGACGGCGTGACGCCCGTCCGGGGCCCACGACGCATCTTCATTCCGGCCCGTCGACGTCAGTTGACGGACCTTCCGCCGGGCCACATCGAGGACGAAGACCTGCGGCGTCCCCGAAACCTCCCGATGGAATACCACACGGGCACCATCCGGCGACCAGTCGGGCGCATAGGAATCACCCGTCGCGCCGAAGTCGAAAGGCGCAAACAACTCCTGCGCCGTCCCATCCGCCGCCATCACATAGACCTGCGGCACACCCGGCCGGTTCGAGACGAACGCGATCCGGCGCGCGTCCGGCGAGAACGTAGGGGAGAGATTATCCGAGTACCTCCCCACAGTCAAGCGCTGGGTGCAGCACGCTTGCGTCACGTTAGTGAGATAGATGTCGGTGCCCGCTTCGGTGGAACGGGCATACGCCACGCTCTGGCCATCCGGCGAGAACGTCGGCGTGATATTGAGCCCGGTGGTCGCCCCCGGCACCGGAGATCGGACGCCGGTCGCAAGATCCTGGATCACCAGGGGTCCGCGTCCGTCGCCCAGCAGCGTGAAGACCATCTTCGTGGCATCGGGGGACCAGGCCGGCGAAAGCGCCCGCTCCCCCGGGTTCGTCACCGCGACCCGATCGGCCCCGTCGCTGTCCATGCGCCAGATCCGATTCCCTTCGCCATAGAGGATCCGGCTCGCCGCGATGCCGGGCTGGCCCGTCACCCACCGCACCACTTCATCGGCCACGCGGTGCACCGCCATCCGGAAATCGGGGGCACCGACCCCCGGTAACACCGCGATATGGTCCTCGCGGACCTGGGCGGCGACGAGATCATGGAGCCGGATCGCCGTCGCCCCCGCCACCCCCGTCACCTCGATCGCGTACGCGGCACCCATCCCGCGATAGAGCGCATCGTTGACCGGCCCGACATGCGGATTGACGGCACCCGGCGTCATCTCGAACTGATCGCTGTAGTCGAGGTCGCGCCGCAGGATTGCGCCGACCGAATCGAGCCCCGGCGCCCAGACCACGATGAGGCCGGGGCGGATGCCGGCCGCATAGGTGATGCCGACCCGCACCCCCTCCACGTGGGAGGTGTCCTGGGCAACCAGAGCCGAAGCTCCAGCGAGCAGTGCACCGAGCCCGAGGGCAATCAGCGGCCGCCAGCGCCGGGCCGGGAAAGAGGGACTGCGCGTCATTTCACCTGTCCGGGCGTGAAGAAGAAGCTGACCGGGAGAACGTCTGAGGCGTAACCGTCCGGCAGCCGTCCAAAGGCATGGGCATTGCCCGCCGCCTCGACGGCGCCCTGGGCTCCGAGGTCGAAGGTAAAGTTGCCGGAGCTCTGGATGAACCGGATGTCCTTCACTGTCCCATCGCGGGTAATAAGGAAAAAGACCTCCGCCTTGAGTCCGCCGGCGCCGAGCGGACGGTCCCACCGGCGGTAAACCTGCGACACGATATTGCGGAGG
>JBIOIC010000151.1:0-5433 GCA_044449625.1 Gemmatimonadales bacterium
ATGGACCGTCTGCCCCTCGGGCCGGAACACCCAGTACGTGCGCGACGAGTTCGGCCTCCTCTTCACCCGCGGCACCGGGGCGGAGGCGGAGCGCCGAGTGACCCGCTATTCCCCCGGCGGCGCCCGCATTCGCGATCTCTCGTTGACCGAGCTCACTGACCAGGAACTCGCCGGCCTGCTGGCGGTCTCGCAGCCGGCCTGGACCGCGCCCGAGACGGGATACCGGAGCTGACCGGCGCCATCGACCTGCACCTGCACTCCACCGCGTCCGATGGCGAACTCGCTCCGGCGGAGGTGGTGGCCCGGGCCCACGCGGCCGGTCTCCGCGCGATGGCGCTCACCGACCACGACACCCTCGACGGCGTGGCGGAAGCCCGCACCGCCGGTGAACGACTCGGCGTCCGGGTCGTCGCGGGGTGCGAGTTTTCCGTCGGCGTGGCCTGGGGGGAGATGCACATCCTCGGCTACTTCCTCCCCGAGCACGATGCCGCGCTCGACCAGTTCCTGGCCGAGTGCCGCACCGATCGCGCGCGCCGGGTCGGCGAGAGGGTGGATCGGCTGAACGGACTCGGGGTCAAGATCGCCGTCGAGGATGTGCGGGCCGAGGCCCGCGGCGCGGCGCTTGGCCGGCCGCACGTGGCGCGCACCCTCGTTCGTCTGGGCCACGCCCGCGGCGTGCAGGAGACCTTCGATCGCTGGCTCGGCCGCGGGCGCGGCGCCTACGTCGAGAAGCGGCTCCCGGCCTTCCGCGAAGTGGCGGAGCGGGTGCATCAGGTGGGCGGTCTCGTCTCGGCGGCGCACCTGAAGGATCGCGGCACCCGCGCGGTGCTGGAGCGGCTGAAGGCCGAAGGGCTCGACGGCGTCGAGACCCGCCACCCGAGCCATACCGGCGACAGCCGCACCTCCCTCACCGAATCGGCGCTCGCGCTCGGGTTGCTGCGCACCGGGGGGAGCGACTGGCACGGCGGTGAGGACGACGGGATCCACGGCACCATCGGGTCGCAGGAGGTGCCCTATGAGTGGCTCGAGGCGCTTGATGCGGCGTGGCGGGGGCGGCAGTGATCGATGTCCCGCTCACACTCGGTGCCCGTGCTCCCGACTTCAGCGCCGCGGCGTCCGATGGCACGATGGTTCACCTGGCGGCGGTGCTGCGCTCCTCGCGGGTGGTGCTGGTATTCTATCCGGGGAACGACACACCGGGGTGCAATCGGCAGCTCGGCACGCTGCGGGATGAGATCACCGTCTACACCGGTGCCGGCGTGCGGCCCTTCGGGGTCAACCCCGCGTCGTCTGCGGCGCACGCCGAGTATGCCGCGAAGCTCGCGCTCCCGTTCCCGCTGCTGTCCGATCCCGATCGGGCGATCGCGCGGGCGTATCAGGCGCTCCGGCCCGACGGTGAGCAGATCGACCGGACGGTGTATCTGATCGATCGGGATGGCAGCATCCGCTTCGGCCAGCGCGGAGCGCCCGACGCGGAGATCACGCTGGAGAGCCTGAGGGAGGAGTGATGGGACAGTCGTTCGACTTCACGGGGAAGGTCGCGCTCGTCACCGGCGTCGCCCGCGCCAATCAGATCGGCCACGCGATCGCCGAAGCCTTCGGTCTTGCGGGGGCCAGGATCGTGGTCGCCGATCGGAATGCGGTGGCGGTGGCGGAGCGGGTCCGGGAGTTCGCCGCGCGGGGGATCGGGGCCCGGGCCGCCGCCGGCGATCTTACCGAACCCGATGTCGCGGCGCTGGCGGTGGAGACCGCTCTCAAGCAGTTCGGCCGGCTTGACGTCCTGGTGAACGTCGCCGGGGGGCTCACCACCTACGGGCCGATCGGCAAGACCGACCTCGCAGCGTTCGAGCGGGAGGTCAATATCAATCTCAAGACCGCGTTCCTGATGTGTCAGGCCAGCATCGAGGCGCTGGCCAGGAGCGAAGGGTGCATCGTCAACTTCGCCTCGATGGCGGCGCTCCGCCCCGTGGCGCCGATGGCGGCCTACGCCGCGGCGAAGAGTGCCGTCGCCGGGCTCACCACCTCGCTCGCCCTCGAACTCCGCGACCGGAAGATCCGGGTCAACGCGATCGCCCCTGGAATGGTGCGCACTCCGGATAACGTCGCCTCAGTCGGCGGTGGCACGGCGCGGTGGGTCGAGATGTCCCAGATCACCGATGGCGTCCTCTTCCTCGCGAGCGCTGCGGCGGGTGCCATCACCGGGCATATCCTCCCGGTCACCAACGGAGATCTCTGACCGATGGAGCTCGCCGGCCGGGTCGCCCTCGTCACCGGAGCCGGGCGCCGGCTCGGCCTCGCGATCGCGCGCGGTCTCCTTGATCGGGGGATGGACCTGGCGGTGCACCATCACAGCTCCGCCGATGGTGCGGCGGAACTGGTTGCCCTCGCGCAGTCCCGCGGCCGGCGGGCTGAGACCTTCGCCGCCGACCTGCGGGATCCTGGCGCCGCGAAGGCGCTGCCCGAGCGGGTCGCCGCCCGGTTCGGCCGCCTCGATGTCCTGATCAACTCCGCCGCCTTGATGGTCCGCCAGTCGGTGGAGGAGGTCACGCCGGAGAGCTGGGACGCGACCGTCGATCTGAATCTTCGCGCCACCTTCTTCTGTTCCCAGGGGGCGTTGCCCTTTCTGCGGGCCGCGCACGGCAAGGTGGTGAATCTCGCCGATATCGCTGGACTGGAACCATGGCCGCAGTACGTGGTCCACTGTGTGAGCAAGGCGGGCGTCATCATGCTCACCAAGGGGCTGGCTCGGGCGCTCGCACCGGACGTCACGGTGAATGCCGTCGCCCCCGGAGCGGTCCTGCTGCCCGATGAATGGGATGACGCGACCCGGGCCCATTTCGCGGAGACCACGCCGCTCAAGCGCCTTGGCTCACCTGCGGACGTCGTGCAGGCGGTGCTCTATCTCCTCGAAGGGGGCGACTACCTCACCGGCGAAGTGATCGTGGTGGACGGTGGACGACTCCTCCGGTAGGCAGAGGCGCACGCCTCCGCCCCTGCGCCCCTCCGTCTCTGCGTCGGTCTTCCACGACGTCATCATCGTCGGCGGCGGCTGCTACGGTTCGTTTTACACCCACCAGATGATCGAAGCCCGGACCAAGGGGAAGACGGAGTTCCACCGCCTCCTCGTGGTCGATCGCGACCCCGGGTGCCGCGCGTCGGTCCAGTTCGCCGGGGTCATCGGTGTGGAGCTGGTCGCCGCCGACTGGGATGGGTTCTTCGACGGCTACCTGGAGGCCGCGCCGGCCGGCGAGCTCGATGTGATCATCCCCTCTCCCCTGATGCCGCACCTCTTCTTCAACTGGCTGGTGCGGCGCGCCCGCGTCCGCTGGCCCGACCGCGTCGTCTCGGCGCACGGGCTCTCAGGTCGAGTTGGGACCCCGTATGAACGGCAGGGGGGAGACGGCAGCAGCTACCTCTCCTTTGCCGACTGGCTCTGCCCCACGCACTGTACCGAGCCCGCGCTCTGTCCGGTCATCCGCGCGCCACGCACCTGGGAGATGGGGGAAGCGCTCGCCGACTACTGCCGGAGTTCCGGCACCGCGGGCCCCGCGCTCTTCACGGTGAAGCATCTGGTCCACGGCGTCGGCGGCTTCAGCGTCGCCGCCATCCTCGCGGCCGAAGCGACGCTCATCCAGACGATCCAGCGGGGAGGCTCTGAACTCGTCGTGGGGACGGTATCGTCGTGCCACGGCGCCGCCGGAGTGCTGGCGGTGGGGCGGGCGGGAACCGCAAAGCGTTAAATGGGATGAGTCACTGTTGACTATCTTTGGATTGACCAACGACCAACGACCAACGACCCATGCCAGATTCCGCGACCCACGAATTCGACACGATCATCATCGGCGGCGGCCCCGCCGGTCTCTGCGCCGCGTTGTACGCCGGCCGCGGGATGTTGAAGGCGGTGCTCCTGGAGCGCGGCCTCACCGGTGGCGAGCTGCTGAACACCGAGATTATCGAGGACTACCCCGGCTTCGAGCACATCCTCGGTCGCGATCTGGCCGCCAAGATGACCGAGCACGCGGTCAAGTTCGGGGCCGATATCCGCCAGGAGCACGTCGAATCGATCGAGAAGCGGGACGACGGCAGCTTCGCGGTGGCCACCAGCTCCGGCGCTCTCTTCCACGCTCCGACGGTCATCCTCACCGCCGGCGGTACCCCCACCAAGCTCGGCGTACCCGGTGAACTCGACTTCGCCGGGCGCGGGGTCTCCTACTGCGCCGTCTGCGACGGGGCTTTTTTCAAGGGAGAGACGATCGCCGTGATCGGCGGCGGAGATGCGGCGGTCGAAGAGGCCGACTACCTCACCCGTTACGCGAGCAAGGTCTACCTTATCCACCGCCGCGACGAACTCCGGGCCTCGCGGATCCTGCAGGATCGGCTCTTCGCCAATCCGAAGATCGAGATCATCTGGAACAAGAAGGTCCTCGAACTGGTGGGGGAACCTTCAGGGCTCCGGCGGCTCCGCCTCGAAGACACCATGTCGGGCGCCGAGTCAATCCTTGAGGCGACCGGATGCTTTGTGTTCGTCGGTTTCAAGCCGAACTCGGGGCTCGTCAAGGGCCACTTCGACCACGACGCCAGCGGCTACATCATCACCGACGACCGGATGATGACCTCGATCCCCGGTCTCTTTGCCGCCGGCGATCTCCGGGTCCAGTTGACCCGCCAGGTCACCACCGCGGTGGGTGACGCGACCACCGCAGCCATCGCGGTCGAGAAGTACCTCGCCGAACTGCGGAGCCGGGCCGGTGTCTGATCTTGTCGTCTTCGCGATCCCCAACGGCCGCTACGTCGAGAACTGCTACCTCCTCGCCGATCCGGACGCTGGCGAGGCGGTGATGGTCGATCCCGGCGAAGAACCGGAGCACGCCCTCGCCGCGCTTCGCCACCGCGGCTGGCGGCTCGGCGCCATCTGGCTCACCCATGGTCACGTTGATCACGTCCTCGGCGTCGGCCAGGTGAAAACCGCGACCAACGCCCCGATCCTCCTGCACCCCGCCGACCGCTTCCTCTATGACGAGGCCCCGCGGTTCGGGCCCGCCCCGGAGGATCCAATCGAGATGCCCATCCCCGACGCGGCGCTCGCCGAAGGGGAGGTGGTCCGGGTCGGCCGCTTCACCTTCACGGTGCGTCACGCGCCGGGCCACTCGCCGGGGAGCGTCTGCTTCGTGGGGAACGGACTCGTGCTCGACGGCGACGTGCTCTTCGCCGGGAGTGTGGGGCGCACCGATCTTCCCGGCGGCGATCACGGCACGCTGATTGAGAGCATCCAGCGGACCCTGCTCACGCTTCCGGATACGACCGCAGTGCTCCCGGGTCACGGCCGCTCCACCACCATCGGCGTCGAGCGCGAGACGAATCCCTACCTCGCCCTGGTGCGCCGTGGGATCTGAAGCCGCACCATCCGACCGTCCGGCCACCCCCCCCCCCCAA
>JBIOIC010000152.1:0-5420 GCA_044449625.1 Gemmatimonadales bacterium
CGGGGTGACGGCGCTGGCGGCGGCGGCGCTCGCGGACGCGCAGCCGAGCGTCGAGCGCTGGCTCGGCGTCTGGCTCATCGAGGCAGCGCTGGCCGGGGCAATTGGCATCGGCACCCTCTGGCGGAAGATCCAGGTGCGCCAGGGGCCGGGGCTTCCCCCCGCGGCACGGAAGTTCCTGCTCAGCTTCCTGCCCGCCATCGTCGCCGGTGCGCTCCTCACCGCCGCCGCTCATGACCGTCCGCTGCTGCCGGGGCTCTGGCTCCTCCTCTACGGCACCGGGATCGTCACCGCCGGCGCCTTCTCGGTCCGCATCGTCCCCCTGATGGGGCTCTGCTTCATGGCGCTCGGCACGGTCGCACTGCTCTCCGCGGCGCGTCCGCACGCCGATCTGCTGCTGGGGCTCGGTTTTGGAGGGGTACAGATCGGATTCGGCTGGATCATCGCGCGGAGATATGGTGGCTGAGGGGGGCGCCGCGCGGAAACGCGCCGACAGGGCGGGGGGTGCCCGTCGGGAACTGGCCAAGGTGGCCGGTGATCCCGCAGTCCCGCTCGCGCTGGACCGGGTCATTCACGAGCGGGTGCGCCTGGCGATCGTGTCCGCGCTCGCGGTCCACGACCGGCTCACCTTCAATGAGCTAAAGCGGCTGCTCCGGACCAGCGACGGCAACTTGAGCGTTCACGCCCGGAAACTCGAGGAGGCGGGGTACCTGGCGTGCACGAAGTCGTTCGAAGGGCGGATACCGAAGACCGAATATCGGCTCACGGTACCGGGCCGCCGGGCGTTCGAGCGATACTTGGCCCATATGGAAGCGGTCATCGCGCGGGCGCGGCGGGGGAATGGGTAGTAGTCGGTAGCTAGTAGCTCGTAGCTGGTAGCCACTAGCTACGAGCTACCAGCTAAGAAGACAACGCGCCATTCAGGGCGCTTTTCTTGGAGCCTTAACTTTATGATACAAAGTCATTTACAGTCACCCCGACATCTCGCGATCGTGATGGACGGCAATGGGCGATGGGCAAAACGGCAAGGATTGCCTCGGCTCGCGGGGCATCGTGCCGGCGCCGAGGGGGTGCGGACGGTGGTGCGGCTGGCTCGTCAGCGCGGGATCCCGTTCCTCACGCTTTACGCTTTTTCGTCGGACAACTGGCGTCGGCCAGTGCCGGAGGTCACCGGATTGCTTCGGCTCTTCGAGCGATTCCTTCGGAGCGAGACCGCGGCCCTCCTCGAGCAGGGGATCGCGCTGGTGGTCCTCGGGCGCCGGGACCGGCTGCCCGCCTCGCTGCGGGCGGAAATCCTCCGCGCCGAAACGGCGACCAACGGCGGAACCGCGATGCGCCTCCGAATCGCGATCGATCACTCGGGCCGCGATGCGATTCTTGGCGCCGCGCGCCGCCTCGGCGGAGCGGACGCATCCCGTGAGCGGTTCGCCGAACTGGTGGCGGCGGTGGACCACGATCCCGGTCCCGTCGCCCCGGTCGATCTTCTGATCCGGACCGGCGGGGAGCGACGCCTGAGCGATTTCCTCCTCTGGGAGGCGGCGTACGCGGAGCTCCTGTTTTTGCCGATGCTCTGGCCCGACTTCGGAGCGGCTGAATTGGAGGGTGCCTTGGCGGACTACGCGATCCGGGAACGCCGATTCGGCGCGCTCCCCGAGACATCGGCGAGGGCCAGCGCATGACCACACCCTCTCCCCGCGCCTCTGGCGCACTGCTGATCGCGCTCATCCTCGGTCTCCTCGGCGACCTCCTGCTCCGCGCGGGGCCCTGGTCGGTGAACCTCGCACTCTGGCTGGTGGTGGCGCTCGCGCTGCCACCGCTGCTCTGCGCTCGCGAAGGCGCCCCGCTCCCGGGCGGACGCCGCTACTGGCTCATCTCCACCGGTTGCCTGCTCGCTGTCCTGATGATGGCGCTGCGGGCCTCACCGGCGGTCTGGTCCTTCAACGTCATCGCGCTCTTCACCGGTCTCGCCATTTTGCTCTTCCAGGCCGGCGGCGGTGACCTCGCGACGGTGACGCCCGAACAGACCGTCGCCGCCGGCGTGCGCGCCGTCCTCACCACGGGATTCGGCGCGGTCGGTCTCCTCCTCGGTGATGTCGATTGGACAGCGGGCGCTTCGGGAGGACGGCGGGTACTCCTGGGTCTGCTCCTCGCCCTTCCGATCGTTTTGGTCCTCGGGGCCTTGCTCGCCAGTGCCGATCCCGCATTCGCCGCGGTGATCGGGGTGTTCGACCTCTCGGCGGCCGTCACCCACCTTCTCGTCTTCGGCTGGTTCGCCTGGATCACGGCCGGCTATCTCCGCGGTCTCCTGATCCGGCCCGTGGTCCCCGCCGCCGGAATTCCCGAACCGCCCCGACTCGGATCGCTCGAGGTCCGGACGGTCCTCAGCGCCGTCCTGGTCCTCTTCCTTCTTTTCGTCGCGGTCCAGGTCCGGGCCCTCTTCGGCGGTGCCGCCTTCGTCACCGCAGTGAGCGGGTTGACCTATGCGGAGTATGCCCGGCGCGGCTTCTTCCAGTTGGTGGCGGTGGGGGCGTTGACCTTGGCGCTGGTGCTCGCGGTGGACTGGATCCGGCGGGGAGCGGCGGCAGAGCGGGGGCTCGCCTGGGGCATCCTCGGGCTCCTCGGCCTCATCCTTGCCTCGGCGGTCCATCGGATGGCGCTCTACGTCTCGTTCTATGGACTGAGCGCGACGCGGCTCTATGCGACGATGGCGATCGCGTGGATCGCGGTGGTCGCGGCTTGGCTCGGGGTCACGGTCCTGCGGGGCCAGCGGGGGCGGTTCGTCGCGGGGGCACTCGTAACCGCGGCGGTCTGGCTCGCGGCGGTGGATCTGGTCAACCCGGAAGCGGTGGTGGTACGAGTGAACGTTGCGCGGGCGGTCGCGGGGGTGCGATTTGATCCCGGCTACCTGGCGGACCTGAGCGCCGACGCGGTGCCGGCCCTGCTGGCCTCGCTGCCGACGCTTTCCAGCAGCGACCGATGCACGGTGCTCGCCGGTCTGACCGCGCGGCGGTGGGGTCCCGCCGCCGGAGCCGATTGGCGGACGTGGAAGCTGGCGGAGGCTCGCGCCCAGCGACTGGTGGCCGGACTGACGCCGGGCACATGTCCCACCGCGTCTTCGGTGTCACCCACGCCGGCCGACTGACCGGAGGAGCGATGCCGCTCATTCAATTCGTGGGGATCCTCGCCCTGCTCGCGACCGTCGGCCTCGCCCTGCTCGGACTGTCCGGCGCTCTCATCGCGTGGGGTACCGGCCGCCGTGCTCTGGCAGGGCGTCTGCTTGCGGGGGGTGCGCTGGTGGTCTTCGCCTATCTCGGCGGGGTGGCGGCGGTCTCGTTGCTGAGCCGAGAGGAGATACGTCCCGTCGGAGTCGCGAAGCGGTTTTGCGGATTCTATCTCGACTGTCATCTCGCGGCGGCGGTCATCTCGGTGGACACCGCGTCGCAGTTGGGAGACGGTATCCATCCGCTCCCGGCGCGCGGCACCTTCTGGATCGTGACGGTGCGCCTCTCCAGTGATGCCCGGCGGGAACCGCTCCGCTTTGAGGGGCTTCGCTATCGCGTCCGTCTGCCGAATGGCCGCTGGTTTGTTCGCGTGCATGACGCGGAAGCTCGTCTCGGGAGCGATCCGGAGGCGACGACCGCCGCACGGTTCGCTCCGGGGGAGTCGAGGGCGGTGCGTCTGGTGTTCGATCTGCCAAAGGGGGCGGCGCCGCTGCTCTCGATCAAGGAGGGAGTGCCCCCCGATACGATGATCGAAGGGCTGCTGCTGGGGGATGAAGACAGTGCGCTGCACCGGGCGGTGCTATTCGCGCTGTCCCTTGGATCTCCGGCGGCTTAGAGCACGAGCTGCACGCCGATACGGATTCGCCGAGGAAGGTCGGTCAGGGCGGCGGTGCCGCGGCTCAGCAGGTACTGGGCCCGCGAGGCGTTCTTCTGTTCGGCGACGGTGAAGATCCCGTCGCCGTTGCCGTAGCGCTGCTCGGCGCGGATCAAGGCCACGCAGTTGGGGGAGGCGGGGCTTCCGGCAGCCGTCACCCAGGCGCCGCAGCCGGTGCGGGGGTCGGCGGCACCGCCGAAGGTGAGGTTGATGCTGCCGTTAGCGCCGTTCAAGACGCCGTTGGCCGTCGCCTCATTGGCGAAATTGGAACTGTCGCTCGTCAGGCCGTCGAGCTCGTCCACCGGGCTGCTGGTGACCGCTCCCGGACTGAGTGCCGCAGTGTAGTTGGTGAAGTTGAAGAGGTTGTGGGCGTCCACGAAAAGTGAGAGCGCGCGTCCGCCAACCTCGAAGCCGCGGCTGAGCCGGAGATCAACCGTCTTGATGGACGGCAGACGGACTGCCTGGTCGGCCAGCGGCAGAAGGAGGTTGGGGCAGGCCGGCACCGCCGGTGCCACAAAGGAGGTGACGGGACAGCTGTAGTCCCGGGCCCCGCTGGCGTAGCGGACCAGTGCCGTGACCGCCATCCGCTCGAAGAGCCGACCGGGGAGCGTCCCGGCGTGCCACCCTCGGGGGAGCGCTAAGGTTGCGACGGCGGTGAGCGAGTGGGGCCGGTCCCCTTCATCCGGCGCGAATATGTTCGGCTGCACCAGGTAGCTGGTGTGCTGATAGGCGTAGGCAACGGTCCCCGACACGACACCGGCACGGCCGGAGAGCTGGAATTCGAGGCCATTGGTGGTGCCGCCGTCGACGTAGGCCTCCTGTCGGAAACCAACGGCCACTTTGGCGAAGGGATCGAACCCGCCCCCACCGGAGATCACGGGCCGGGTCAGATCTCGGCGCTGGTATCCGGTGATGGTGGCGGTGGCGTTACTCCCGAGCGTCCGCCCGACACCGACCTCGACGATTCTGGTATCGAGGAACCCCAGATCTGCACCGTACACCTGGGCGATGCTGGTCAGCTGGATATCTGTGTTGATCCCCGCGAAGGAGGTGGCGAAGTCGGGAAGTTGTAGTTGGCGTGCTGCCGCCGCATGCAGGGAGGTCTGGTCGTCGAGGCGCACCGCGATCGCGAGGTTCGGGCTCAGGCCGCTGTGGGAGCCATCGGGGCGGAACTGGAGGAGAGGGAGGCCGCCCGAGGTCGCCCCGCCCACCCCGTACGTGCTGGTGCGCGGGAATGGGAGATAGGTGTTGAAGCCAGCGCTAGTGCTCACGGTATCGAGCAGCCATGGCCGTTCTGCTCCGGTCGTGAAGTGCTGGTAGCGCAGCCCAGCATCGATGGTCACGTCGCCGATGACGAGGTGGTCGGTCAGGTAGGCGGCCGCGGCGACCGGCTGCTCTTTCCAGACGTCGGAGACGATCTGGGTCGTCAGGATGTGGCTGTAGTCGGCGATTGAGTAGCGGGTTCCTTCGGCGCCCAGGGTGAAGTTCCCGAAGCCGCCGGAGCGCCACGTCACGGCGGCGCGTCCTACGACCCGCGTCTCCTGGTA
>JBIOIC010000153.1:0-5394 GCA_044449625.1 Gemmatimonadales bacterium
CCTCGGGCTCGGCGTCGCGATCGTCTGGGCCGCCGGCGATCTCGCCCCCCGGCTCCTCGCCGCCGCGGCACCCGAAGCGGCGCTCGCGGTCCGCCGTCCCGCCGTCAGCACTCTGCGGGTCTTCCGTCCGCTCCTCGCCCTGGTCGGCCGGGCCGATCGTGTGGGCGCCGGCCCGGGTGAAGCCGCGCATCGGCGTGAGCTCGGCGCCGTCCGCCGCGACATGATGCTGGGCCTCTTCTCGCTCGCCGATACGACCGTCGCCGAAGTGATGACGCCGCGCATCGACATTCTCGCGGTGGATCGCGCGGCGGAGACCCACGAAGTGCTGGAGGCGTTTCGGCGCTACGGACACTCCCGGCTCCTGGTTTTCGATGAACACCCCGACGCGGTGCTCGGGATCGTCTACGCCAAGGATCTGCTGGGGGAGGTCGGTGGCGCGGCGGGGCCGCCCCGTCCCTGGCCCCAGCTCATCCGCCCCGCCGCGTTCGTGCCGGAAGGGAAGACGCTCGACCGGCAGCTGCGCGATTTTCAGCGGGGCCACCGGCACCTCGCCGTGGTGGTCGATGAGTTTGGCGGCACCGCGGGACTGGTGACGCTGGAGGACATCCTAGAGCAGGTCGTGGGGGAGATCCGCGACGAACGCGATCCCGAAGAAGCCGCGCCGATCGAGCAGGACGGCCCCGATCGCTTCTGGGTCCAGGGGTCGGTGCCGCTGAGCGAACTTGAAGTCCTGCTCGACCATCGCTTCGAGCGGGAGGATGTCGACACGGTCGGAGGGCTGGTCTTGGCGCTCTTCGGGCGGGTGCCGCGGCCCGGCGAAGTGATCGAAACCGACGGCATTCGGATCGTCGCCGAGCAGGTGGTGCGCCGACGGGTCCGGCGGGTGCACGTGCAGCGGCTCGTCCCGGCGCTCGACGAGCACGAGGAGGAATCGTGATCCTCCTCGTGCTGATCCTCGGTCTGGCGTTCGCGGTCGCAGGCGCCACCGCCACGGCGGTGCTCGTCGCGGAGAGCCGCCGCGCCCTCACCCGGATGGCCTCGCGTCGGCTTCGCGGAGGCACGGAGTTTCCGGGATGGCTGCATCACGTCGGCGCTGACCTCACCGCCGCGGCGACGGCGACCGCCCTCGGCGCGGTGATCCTCGGTGCCGATCTCCCGGCGCTGCTCGGCAATCTCGGACCGACCGCCTTCGCGCTTGCGGCAGTGCTCCTCGGCGTGCCGGCGATCCTCATCGTCGCCTACCTCGCCCCTCGCTGGCTCGCGCGGATCGGTGCGGTGCGCTCCGCCGGCGTCGTCGTCCCGATCATCCGTCCCTGGGCCCGGCTGCTCCGCCCCGTGCTGCCGGCCGCCGGTGAGACCGATCCCCACGCATTGATGCGGGAAGCGGCGAGCGGCGGGCTCGGCGTCGATCCGGAACTCGTGATGGCCGGCGGCGTCATGACCTTCTCCGAGCGTCCGGTGCGCGACGTGCTCACGCCGCGCACGGCGCTCGTTGCGGTGCCGGAGGGAGCGTCGCGCTCGGAGATCGCCGAAGCGTTCCAGCAGAGCGGTTACAGCCGGCTCCCGCTCTACCGCGGCACCCTCGACGAGGTCGTGGGGATGCTCCACGTCTTCGACCTCTTCACGGTGCCGCCCGAAAGCCCGCTTCCGGTCCGCCCCGTGACGATGGCCCCCGCGAGCCGCAGCTGCGGTGACCTTCTCTTGGAAATGCAGCGCGAGCGGCGCCACATCGCCGTCGTCCTCGACGAGTTCGGCGGGACCCTCGGCATCGTCACGCTGGAAGACCTGCTCGAAGCGCTGGTCGGCGAGATCTTCGACGAGTACGACGAAGCCCCGGGGGCCGCCACCGGAACGGTCCCCGCCACGAGCCTGCTGGAGGCCGATGCGACGACTCCGGTGGCCGCCGTCGCCGATCGCTTTGCCGTTGCGTTTCCCGCGACGGCCGCGACGACGGTGGCGGGGATGCTCGCGGAGCTGGCGGGCAGGATCCCGGTTGCGGGTGACCGGTTCTCGCTTCGCGGCCTCGACTTTGAAGTTCTCCAGTCCACTCCCGCCCGCGCCGAGCGGATACTGATCCGGACTGCGGGGCGGTCGGTCAATCTGGACTTGGGGACCGCGTGATCAGGCTCGCTCCCCACTTCGATGCACTCGCCGGTCCGATTCTCTAGAAGTCGTTTCAAAAACTGCCAGAGGTGCCCCGGAATGCTGGATTTGCGGCCTCTCGAATGGCGTTTTCAAACCACTGCGAGAACCACGGACCACGGAGGCACGGAGGACAGGGAGGGTCACGGAGAACCACAAGTCTGTCTGGCAAGACCGACCAAGGCCCGCGCACCATCGCGGAACTTTCCCGGGCGCCCACATCATCGTTGTTCTCCGTGATCTCCGTGCCTCCGTGGTGCGCTTTTGAAACCACTTCTAGGGCACCGGGCGCCGGTCACCGGTCACAGGACGGTCAGGTGCCCGTTTCGGGGATGCTGCGAGCTCCTCGGTGGATGGAAGTTGCTTGGCAACACGGCGCCCGCTTGCACCCCGCGCCTGCCCCCGCGACCTTTCCTTATATGTCCGCCTCGGCTGACCTCGCCACCTCCCTCACCGCCGGGAACACCCCCGCGCTGGCCCGGGCCATCTCCGTGGTCGAGAACGCCCGTCCCGGTTTCGAACCGTTGCTGGCGGCGCTGCATCCGAAGCTCGGTCGCGCGCGACGGATCGGGATCACCGGGCCTCCGGGGGCGGGGAAGTCGACCCTCGTGGAACGCCTGGTCACCGCGCTCCGGGCCAAGGGTCACCGGGTGGCGGTGGTGGCGGTCGATCCGACCAGCCCCTTCACCGGCGGTGCCCTGCTGGGTGACCGGATCAGGATGGAATCGGTGGCGCTCGATCGCGATGTCTTCATCCGCTCGATGGCCACCCGCGGCTCCCTCGGCGGGCTCGCCACCAGCACCCGCGAAGTCTGCGACGTGCTCGACGCGGCCGGCTTCGATCGGATCTTGATCGAGACCGTCGGCGTGGGGCAGTCGGAGCTCGATGTGACGCGCTCGGCCGATTCGACCCTGCTCGTCCTCGTTCCCGAATCGGGCGACGGGATCCAGGCGCTCAAGGCGGGGTTGATGGAGGCGGCGGACATCTATGCCGTCAACAAGGCGGACCGTCCCGGTGCCGACCGTCTGCGTCAGGAGATCGAACTCTCCTTGAGCATCCGCGCGGGACAGGGATTCCGCCACGTGCCGGCGCACCACGGAGCGCTGAAGAGCAAAGGGGGACGTCGCGCGGTGGTGACGGCGGGGAACGCCGAGGCGGACGCGTGGCTCCCGCCGGTGCTCGCGACCGTGGCGGCTCAGGGAGACGGGGTCGATCTTCTCCTTGGCGCCCTCGATGCCCACGCGACCTGGCTCGAACGGACCGGCGAGCTGGCGCTCCGGCGCCGGCGCCGGATGCACGATCGGATCCGCGAAGTGGTGGGACGCCACCTGCGGCAGTGGTTGTGGGAGGAGACGCAGGCCGAACGCCTGATCCAGGAGCATCTGGACGAGGTCGTGGCCGGCCGGCAGAGTCCCTATGAGGTCGCCGCCGAGGTGCTGGACCAGGTCCGCCAAGGCGCTCGCGCCTGAGCCGGGGGAGGGTTCGATGACGATCAGTGAACTGGAACAGGAGCTCGCCCGCAAGGAGCGGGAGCTCGAACGCCTGCGGGCCGAGGTCGCGGCTTGGCATCGCGCCGCCGGGAAGCTTCCCGTGCGGGACGACGCCGATTTCACCACCATTTCGGGCCACGCCATCGAGCCGCTCTACACCGCGCTCGACCTGGCGCCCGACCTGAGCGCGCGCGACGGCCTCCCCGGGGAGTTCCCCTACACCCGCGGCATCCACCACACCGGGTACCGGGGCAAGCTCTGGACGATGCGGCAGTTTGCCGGCTTCGGCACCGCGGAAGACACCAACCGGCGCTACAAGTTCCTCCTCGAACGGGGCCAGACCGGCCTCTCGGTCGCCTTCGACTTCCCCACGTTGATGGGGTACGATGGCGATCACCCCCGCTCCGAGGGGGAGGTCGGCAAGTGCGGGGTGGCGATCTCGAGTCTCGCCGACATGGAAACTCTCTTCGCCGGGATCCCGCTCGATCAGGTCTCGGTCTCGATGACGATCAACGGTCCCGCCGCGATGCTCTTCTGTTTCTTCGTGGCGGCGGCGGAGAAGCAGGGCGTCTCGATCGCCAAGCTGCAGGGGACCATCCAGAACGACATCCTCAAGGAATACATGGCCCAGCACGCGTGGATCTATCCCGCGGAGCCGGCGCTCAAGGTCATCGTCGACCTCTTCGAATGGGGCGCGGAGCATACGCCGAAGTGGAATACCATCTCGATCTCCGGCTACCACATCCGCGAAGCGGGATCGACCGCGGCCCAGGAACTCGCCTTTACCCTTGCCAACGGCTTCTGCTACGTGGAGCACGGCGTCGCGCGGGGCCTCGATGTCGATGCCTTCGCCCCCCGGCTCTCCTTCTTCTGGGACGTGCACAACGATTTCTTTGAGGAGATCGCCAAACTCCGCGCGGCCCGGCGGATCTGGGCCCGGGTGATGCGGGAGAAGTACGGAGCGAAGGATCCTCGCAGCCTCAAGATGCGGTTCCATTGTCAGACGGCCGGTGTCTCCCTCACCGCGCAGCAGCCGATCAACAACGTGGTCCGGGTCGGGTATCAGGCGCTCGCCGCCGTCCTCGGCGGGACCCAGTCGCTCCACACCAACGCCCTCGACGAAACGCTCGCCCTGCCGACCGAACATTCGGTCCGCGTCGCCCTCCGGACCCAGCAGATCCTCGCCTACGAAACCGGTGTTCCCAACACGCAGGATCCCCTCGGCGGCTCCTGGTTCGTCGAAGCGCTCACCGATCAGATGGAGCGCGAGGCGGAGGGGCTCTTCGCCGAGATCGAGGCGCAGGGCGGGGTGGTGCCGGCAATCGAGTCGGGATGGTTCCAGCGGCAGATTGCCGGTTCGGCCTCACGGTTCCAGGCCGAGGTCGAGGCGGGGACGAAGATCGTGGTCGGCGTCAATCGCTTCGTGGAAGAAGAGGAAGAGCCCCCCGAAATCCTCAAGATTTCCGATGACGCGGAACGGCAGCAGCGCCGGCGGATGGCCGAATTGCGCGCGCGGCGCGATCAGGGGCTGGTCGACCGGCGCCTGGAGGCCCTTCGCGCCGCCGCGGTTGCCGATCAGAACATCATCCCGGCAATGCTCGATTGCGCCCGGGCGTACTGCACCCTCTACGAGATTCGCCACGTGCTGGAGAATGTGTACGGAGCGTATCGAGAGCCGGTATTTTTCTGAGTTCAGAGCTTAGAGCCTGGAGTTCAGAACTTGGAACTCCGAGTTGGAAGCTTCAAGCTCCAAGCTCTAAGC
>JBIOIC010000154.1:0-5287 GCA_044449625.1 Gemmatimonadales bacterium
CTCGAGCCCCCCTCTCCCTGCGGGAGAGGGGGGCTCGAGATATGCTCCCCCTCGCCGGTGTACCGAGAGGGGGTTGTGGGTGAGGTTACCAGCTCGCTTCCACTCCCGCATACAGGTTCCGTCCCGGCGACGGCTCCAGCACCCGCCCTCCGAAACCATTGATCGTCACCGACCCCACATAATGCGCGTTCCAGAGATTGTTGAGTCCCAGGAATGGCGCGATGTGATCCTTTCCCGATCGGACGTCCCATCCCGCGCGGAGGTCGGTGGTCGACCACCCCGCCACCGGGATCGTGTTGGCGTCGTCCCCATAAAGGGAGCTCGCGATGGTCTCATCAATGGCGATCCATCCCGATCCGATCTCGCCCCGCAGGCCGAGTTTGAGGAAGGAGCGTGGGATCCCGGCGAGTCGCTTGCCGGTCAGCACGGTACTGGTGGCGCCGGTTACCAGGATGTAGTCAGTGAAGCGATAGTCGGCCCAGGTCCACGCCCCGCGGGCGGCCCAGCGGGCTGACGGGCGCCACACGAGCCCCAGCTCCGCTCCCTTGTTGCGGATCTGTCCGGCGTTGGTGTAGTAGGATCGCTCTCCATTCTCCAGATAGGGGACGATCGCGTCGCGGATGCCGGTGACGAACGCGGCGGCGGACCAGTTGATCCGCGCCGCACCCCCTCGCGCGCCGAGCTCCCAGGTGACGGCGCGCTGGGGGCCGAGGGAATCGTTGAAGCCGCCGGCGCCGCTCTGCTGGATGGCGAGTTCGGTGGTGGTCGGCGTCTCGTAGGATGTCGCGATGTTGAAGTACGGGATGAGCGCGTTGCTGATGACGTAACTCGCCCCCACGCTTCCGCTCCACGCCCCGAGGGTGCGGTCACCGGAATCATCGGAGCTGTCGGCCAGGTCTCGGTCACGCACCCGGAAGCCGATGCCGTCGTAGCGCACTCCCGCCTCGAGCGACCAGCGGGTGCCGGGCGCCCAGGTCATCCGCGCAAAGGGACCGATCTCCGAGACATATTCGAGTTGCAGGAGTGTCGTAGTGATCGGCGGGCCGTGGCCAGGGGTGAAGTTGCCCCGGTCATCGCGGAGCCACTGGGCATCGACCCCGGCGGTGAGGATCGGGGCTGCATCACCCGGGCCGAGTCGATGAATGGCGCTCGCGCGTGCGCCGCCGAGCCGGCGGAAGATGCGGACGAAGGTGTTGGTGGCGAGTGGATTCTCCAGGTCGCGGTGCGCACCGAAGGCGGTCAGGTCGTACTCCGTCCCGTCCGCGCCGTAGTGCGTGAGCTCGACCGAGAATTGCTGCTGGGTAACGGCCTTGTCGGCGTCGTTGACGATGTTGTTGGCCGGAGCGGAGTCCCGCCGCGCGGCGTACTCCGCCGGCGAGAGCGCGCCCGGATTCTGCGACAGGGGATCGTCGGCGGCGCGGAAATGGACGCTCACCCTGGTGGCGGTGCCGAGGTACTCGCCGCTGATGCTCAATTGACGGAGGTCGGCGGCGCTGTGCTCCCGGAAGCCGTCGAGTGTCGTCCGCGAGAGCGAGAGGGTGCCGCTCCACGGCCCGCGCCGGGCGCTCCCCCATCCCTGCCACTTGAGGAGCCCGAAAGCGCCTCCCTCGATCCTGGCGCGGGCGGCCCACGGCGCTTGCGCGGCGGCCTCCGAGGTCAGACTGACCACGCCGCCGGCGCCGTTGCCGTAGAGCACTGACGCCGATCCGCGCAGCACCTCGGCCCGGTCCACCTCCCCCAGGTCGACGTTGGTCAACTGGCTCTGGCCATCGGGGAGGGTCTGGGGGATCCCATCGAGGAGGATGGTCACCCCCCGGGTGCCGAAGGCGGCTCGGCTGCCGAAACCGCGGATGGAGATTCGCTGATCCAGCGAGAAGTTCGACCGATCGGCGACGAAGGTGCCGGGCAGGTCGTTCAGCGCCTCCGCCAGACCGATCGTCGCGCGGCCGCGGCGGAGGGCCGTCGAGTCGAGCACGCCGATGGCGTAGGGGGTCCGGGCGAGCGGCATCGGGGCCCGGGTGACGGTGACGTTGATCGGCGCCACCGTCACCACGGTATCGGGCCGTTGCGCCGCCAGGGGTACGGCGGTGAACAGCAGGACCAGAACGGCGTGCTTCACCGTCCTCCCGAGGGGAGGGCGAAGGCGATGAGCGCATCGCTGCCGCCGAAGAAGTCGCCATCGCCACCAGCGGCGACGACGACGAACTGCGGCCCACCCTCCGTGAGCCGATAGGTCATCGGTGTGGCCTTGGCCGAAGCCGGGAGCGCCGACTTCCAGAGTTCGCGCCCCGTGGTGGTCTCGAAGGCGCGGAACTGCCGGTCAGCGGCGGCGCCGATGAAAATGAGTCCACTCGCGGTCATCAGGGCGCCGCCCAGGTTCGGCGCGCCGGTCGGGCCCGGGACGACGGCGCCGGTCTTCAGGTGGATGTATCCGCTCATATCGCCGAGCGGCACGCTCCAGAGTGTCCGGCCCGAGGAGAGGTCGAGGGCCACCAATGCGCCAAAGGGCGGGGGAGTGCAGGGGATCTTCTCCGGGGAGATGAAGAACTCCCGTCGCATCACATACGGGGTACCCAGCATCTCGGCGTACTCGGCGTCATCGTGGCGGCTCGCTTCCCAGTTGACGCTGTCGCGGGGAATGAGGCGGATGAGCGCGGCAATGGTGTTGACCGGCACCACCGCGATCTGGCGGGCCGAGTCGAACGCGACCCCCCCCCACGCCGCTCCGCCGATGTTGCCGGGCAGAATGACGCTCTCCCGCAGGCTCGGCGGGGTGAAGGGCCCGTCATGCCGATCACCGGCGATGCGCGCCCGGCACGCCGCGCGGATGGAATCAGTCGGCCCCCAGACGCTATCGGCGTCGAAGTGCCGGGGGCTCAGCTCAGGGAGGGATGAGAAGGGCTGGGTCGCCGAAGCCATTTCGCCGGGAACATCGCTCAGCGGCACCGGGCGCTCCTCTACCGGGAAAAGTGGCCCCCCGGTCGCGCGATCAAGGACGAAGAACTGGGCGTCCTTGTTCGCCTGGAGCACGGCCGGGATGGCGCGGCCGTTCCGCACCACCGTGGCGAGCGTCGGCGAAGAGGCGTTGTCGTAGTCCCAGAGATCGTGATGCACCACCTGGAAGCTCCACGCCACCGAGCCGTCCTTCGCGCGCAGGGCCACGACGGAGTTGGCGTAGCGGTTGTCTCCCAGGCGTTCGCCACCGAAGTAATCAGGGCTGGCGCTGCCGGTGGGCACGAAGACGAGGCCGCGAGCGGTGTCCACGGTGATGATCGTCCAGGCGTTGGCGGCACCGGTTTGGTGCGCGCGCGGGCCGCGCCAGGTGGAGTAGGCGGGGTCCTTCGGATTCTGCGGAACGGGGTCGAAGGTCCAGCGGAGCGCACCGGTCCGGGCGTCGAAGGCGCGGATCTCCCCGCTCGCCATGTCGGTGCGGCCGTTGTCGGAGATGGCGGAGCCGACGACGATCAGATTGCCGATCACCGCCGCGGGGGACGTCTCCTCGTACTCGGCGGCGTGCAACGGGGGGCGCCTGAGACCGTGCTTGAGCTGCACCACTCCCGCGCTCCCGAAAGAGGGGCAGATCCCCCCGGACCGCGCGTCGAGCTCGATCAGCCGGCCGTCCATGGTCGCCTCGATAATGCGGCGGTGGCACGCGGCGGTGGCGGGAACCGTGGCATCCACCCAGGTGGAGACGCCGCGCGCGGTGAAATCACCATAGCTGACGCCGCGGTCAATGTGAGGGTCGAACGTCCACCGTTCGCCGCCGGTCGCAGGATCCAGCGCGATCACCCGGCCGAGCGGGGTGTTGAAGTAGAGCGTCCCGTCCACGACGATCGGCGTCGCCTCAAGGGAGGTGTGCGAGTGAGTATGGAGAGAGTCGCTCCGCTCGCCGGTGTGGTAGGTCCACGCCATCTGGAGCGTATGGACGTTGGCGGGGGTGATGTCGCCGAGCGGGCTGAACTTCTGGTCCCCCGGATCGCCCCCGTACACCGGCCAACTGGTCGCGGCCTGGCCGAAGAGGGGGAGCGGAGCAAGTGTCAGGGCAATGACGAGGATCGCGGCGCGGGGGGACATCAGGGACTCCGATCGAAAATGGCGGGCGGCACTCGCCGCGGGAACGGAGTCCAACATCGGCAGACCCTCCGATGGAGCCAACGACTTCGGGACGAGCGGGACCGGTCCGGGGTTCAGCGGGACTCCGGTTCCTTCAGGCCGAAGCGGCCGGCATCCCGCGCCCGGTAGCGACGGCTCCAGCTGAGTGCGGTCCCGGAATGCAGAATCACCCGGTAGTCGCCGTGGAACCAGGGCTGCAATTCCTTCACCGCGTCGAGCCGCACCGCTTCGGAGCGGTTGATCTGCAGGAACTTGCCGGGATCGAGCCGGGCCAGCAGATCACTGAACGTCGTCCGCACCCGGTATTCGCCGTTCGCGGTCCCCAGCACCGCGTGATTGCGATCGGCACGGAGGAGATCCACCCGGTCCATCGGCAGGAGATAGGCCCGTTCATCGCGATGGACCAGGATGCGGGTGAGCCACGGTTCGTGGGGTGCCAGCGCTTCTGCCAGCGCAGCGAGCCGTTCCTCGAGCCCGCTGGCGCCGCGGCCCGCGGCCACCCGTTTCTGGGCGCGATCGAGGGCCGCGTCCAGGCGTGCCGGGTCGACCGGCTTGAGCAGGTAATCCAGGGCGTGGACCTCGAAGGCCTTGAGGGCGTGTGCATCGTACGCGGTGATGAACACCACCTCGGGCATCGCATCGAGTCCGACCTCGGCGATGACGCCGAAGCCGTCGAGTCCCGGCATCTCGATGTCGAGGAGGACGAGGTCGGGGTGGTGTTCGCGGATCGCCTTGACCGCCGCGAGACCGTCACCCGCTTCCCCCGCGATGGTCACGTCCGATCGCTGATCCAGCAGCCGCCGCAGACGGCGCCGAGCGGGGGCTTCGTCGTCCACCAGCAGGATATCCATCACTCCGCCGTGACGAAGGGGAACTCGGCCCGCGCGGTAAATCCGCCGCCGGGGAGATTGCCGGCGCTGAAGCTCGCCTCGGTGCCGTGCAGCAGCGCCAGGCGCTCGGCGGTGGCCCGGAGTCCCGTCCCCCGTGGCCTGCCCGGCGCGGTCCCGGGCCCGTCATCGGTGACGTTCAGGATGATCCGGCCGTTTCGCCGCGTCGCACCGATCTCGATCCGGCCGTGCCCATGGCGGGAGAGCCCACCGTGGCGCACCGCATTTTCCACCAGCGGTTGCAGTAGAAAAGGAGGAACCAGTGCCCGCTCGGCGGCGGGATCGAG
>JBIOIC010000155.1:0-5261 GCA_044449625.1 Gemmatimonadales bacterium
GGCAGGAGCTTCTCCAGCTGCGGCCTCGGCGCGTTCTCCTCCGGACGGGCGGAGAAGCTGCCGCCCCCCGGATCGGAGAGCTTGACCAGGCCGAGCTCCCGGAGGTCGCGGGAGAGGGTGGCCTGCGTCACCGCGACACCGTGCTTCTGCAGCGCGGAACGAAGACGGTCTTGGCTCTCGATCCGTTCCTCCGTGATGACGCGGAGAATGACGGCGTGACGGCGGGTCTTCATCCGACGCTCGGGGGTTTGGGGCTTAGAGCTTAGAGCTTAGAGCTAAGAGCTTGGAGCTTGGAGCTTGAAGTCTGATGCACCAGCCGGCCAGCCAGCCAGGTCGAAACGACGCCGGCGGGAGTGCTGGCGAGAACGGCTTCGTGGAGGCGATCAGCGCCGGTTCCGGCGGGGATCCGGATCGCGACAGCGTCGCCCCACTTCCCCAGCTCCAGCGTACCAACCTCGGCATCGAGGCCGATCGCGCGGGCGGCGCCGATCGTCACGAGTTCAAGCGCTCGCTCGGCCGAGATTACCGCGAGAGCCCGCGCCGCCCGGGCCTCGGCCAGGAGATCGAGCGGGGCGACGCTGGCGACCGAATCGGTGCCGACGCCGAGCCGGGGAATGGCGGCGAGGAGGCGGGCGAGAGGCGCGTCGCCGTGACCGTGACGCCGATTGGAGCGGGGACAATGCGCCACGCCGCAGCCGCGGCGCGCCAGGGTCGCAATGTCGGCATCGTCCACGTGGATGGTGTGGATGGCGATGGTATCGGGGCCGAAGACCTCGTGCCGGTCGAGCCAAGCCACCGGCGAGCAGCCGGCGTCGGGGAGCGGCACCTTCCGCCGCCGCCACGCCTCGGCGAAACCTCCGGTCCCGTCCCGGAGCAGCGCGCATTCATCCGCCGCCTCGGCCACGTGGACCGCGAGCGGCAGCCCTTCCTTCCGGGCCCACGCCGCCGCCTTCCGATAGAGCGTGCCGCTCACCGTGTACGGCGCGTGGGGTGACGCGCCGAGCCGCACGCGGCCGATGGCGAACCGGCGGAGCTCCCCCATCCGCGCCACCCACGCCGCGAGCTGATTGTCGGCGTCATCCGGATGGGGGCCGAAGACCTCGTGGTAGGCGATCCCGCTCGCGCCGAGTTCGGCGAGGGCCTCGATCACGGCACCGGAATCGCCGCAGTCGGCGACGGTGGTGACGCCCATCGCCCAGCCGTCGCGGATCCCCTGCTTGGCGGCGGCCAGAAACTCCTCCGTCGACCGTGCCGCCTTGAGCCGGATGATGTGGGGGATCCAGTCCGCGAAGGCCGCATCACCCACCAGACCGTCGAAGCCGGTCAGTTCCAGATGCGTGTGGGCATTGACGAGGCCGGGAAGGAGGACGAGGCCGTCGGCGGGTCGGACAGTCGCGTGGTCAGATGGACGGACCGACACGATGCGGCCATCATCACCAACGGCGACCTCCCCGCCGTGGATCGGAGGCCCCGCCATCGGGACCACCCAGTCGGCGCGGAGGACGAGGGAAGTCACGCCGCTAGTTCTGGCCGGGGTATTGCGGCGTGCCGCTGCCGCCGAGCGGATTGAAGGCGTGCAGATGACAGTACTTCGTCGGCTCAGTACCGGGAAGGTAGGACTCGACGAACCGGTTCTCGGTGGGACAGAACGGGAGCGCGAGCTCCCCCGATTGCCGGTCGATCTCGGCGAAGGTCAGGTCGGCGGGCCGGGGCCAGGGGTTCTGCGGCACGGCGCGCCGCTCGTAGATGTCCTTCATGATCGCCATCCAGGCCGGCGCGGCGAGGACGCCGCCGGTCGCGGCGGCCTTGATCCGGTCCGGCTTGTCGAGCCCCATCCAGACGCCGGCGACGAGGTCGGGGGTAAAGCCGATGAACCAGACATCGGTCCCCTGATCGGTGGTGCCGGTCTTGCCGCCGGCGGGCAGCGTCATGTTCGCGTCGGCCCAGGCGCCGTGCGCGCTCCCCATCGGGCTCCGGACCACGTCGCGGAGCGCGTCTACCATCAGCCAGGCCTGGCCGGAGTCCATTACCGGCACCCGTTGCGGCTGCGGCCGCCAGATGATGTTGCCGTTCTTGTCCTCGACCCAGAGGATCGGATTGGGCACCGTTCGGTCGCCCATGTTGGCGAACGCCGTGTAGGCGGCGATCATCTGCAGCGGCTGCACGTCGGCCGACCCGATGTGGATCGACGGCACATTGGGGATCCGGGTGGTGATGCCGAACTTGGTCGCTTCGGCGATGACCGCCTGCTCTCCCAGCTCCTCCATGCCGAGCCGGATGGTGACGATGTTGTCGGAGATCGTCAGCGCCTGGCGGAGCGACATGGGCCCGCGGAAGGTGAGGTCGTAATTCTGCGGCTCCCACGGCGGCTCGTTCGGGCCCATCGGGACGCTGAGCGGTTCATCCACCAGGATCTCGGAGAACGGATGCCCGGCCCGCAGGGCCGCCGAATAGACGAACGGCTTGAACGTGGAACCGGGCTGGCGCCGGGCCAGCACCGCGCGGTCGAACTTGCTGTCGTCGAAGTCGCGGCCTCCGATGAGCGCCAGGATGTTACCGGTCTTCGCTTCCAGCACCACCGCGAGGCCCTGCAGGTAGGGCGAATACGACGGCCCTTCCTGGTTGTCCTGGTCCTTGTCGGATTTTTCCTGGATGTACTGAGCGTAGGTCTCGTGGTGATAGGGGCCGTATTTGGTGCCGTCTTCGATCGACTCGAGCTGGGCCTCGAGTGACCGCTCGGTCGCGAGCTGGATATCGAGATCGAGTGTCGTATGGATTCGGAGGCCCGAGGTATAGAGGTCCGGACCGAAACGGGCCTCCATCAACTGCCGGACGTACTCGGTGAAGTACGGCGCCACTTCGCTGAAATCGGAGCGATTCGAGAGGACCAGGGGATACGCCTTCCACCGGTCCGCCTCCTCCGGGGTCAGGTATCCGTTGTCCCGGAGCAGGGAGATCACCAGGTTGCGGCGTTCGATGGCCCGCAGCCGGTATTTCCGCGGATTGTAGCTGCCGGGCGCCTTGGGGAGTGCGGCGAGCATCGCCGCTTCGGCGACGTTCAGCTCGCGCGCGGACTTGCCGAAGTAGCGCTCCGCCGCCGATTCCACACCGTAGGCCCGGTTGCCCAGGTCGATCTGGTTGAGATAGAGCTCGAGGATCTTGTCCTTGGTGTACGTCCGCTCGAGTTCGAGTGCCACCTGGGCTTCGCGCAGCTTGCGCCGGGGGGAGCGGTCCTGGCCGCTGATCACGTCGGGCCAGAGGTTGCGGGCCAGTTGCATCGTAATCGTCGAGGCGCCCCCCGCGAGGCGCCGCTCAACCACGATGTCCTTGAGGGCGCCGACCACCCGGATCCAGTCGATCCCGTGATGCTGATAGAATCGCTTGTCCTCGGTGGCGAGGAAGGCGGCGATGACCGCGGGGGAGATCTGCGACAGGGGGACGACGGTGCGCCGCTGAAGACCGAGGTCGGTGACGAGGCGGCCATCGGCGGCAAAGATCTTGGAGGCTTGGTCGGGATCGTACTGGCTGATGCCGGCCACTGAGGGGCAGCCGTTATTGAGGCAGGCCCGGGTCCACGCCCCCCACAGCAAGGCGGTCCAGAAGCCGAGCAGCGAGAACGCCGTGGTGAGGAACCAGCGTCGGATCTTGGGGGTGTGCCACCAGCGGGCCAGCTGGCCGACGAGGCGGGAGAGCATGCTTCAATAGTAGCGGGGGGGTTGAGCGGGGTAAACGGTGAACGGTCAACAGTGAACGGGAGCCTCAGGTGATCGGGTGTCCCCGTTCTCCGTTGACCGTTCACTATCCGTCGGGACGGCATAGATTTCCGGGATGGCCACCCTCCTCGCCGAACTCACCGCCCGCGGCTTCGTCCAGGATCTGACCCCAGGTCTCGAAGAGCGCCTGGCCAAGGGCCCGATCACGGGGTATGCCGGGTTCGATCCGACCGCCGACTCGCTCCATGTGGGGAGCCTGATCCCGGTGATGGGGCTGGCCTGGCTGCAACGCCTCGGCGGCACTCCGATCGTGCTGATCGGCGGCGGCACCGGCCTGATCGGCGATCCGAGCGGGAAGCGCGCCGAGCGCCCGATGACCGACCCCGCGCTGGTCACCCGAAACGCACAGGCCATCGAGGCCCAGCTGCGGCGGTTCGTCTCCTTCGAGGGCGCGCACGCGGCCCAGGTCCGCAACAACGCCGACTGGCTCGGCTCCATCGGATTGCTCGAGTTCCTGCGCGACACTGGCAAACACTTCACCGTCAACTACATGTTGCAGAAGGATTCGGTGAAGAGCCGGATGGAGACGGGGATCTCCTTTACCGAGTTCGCCTACATGCTGACCCAGGCCCACGACTTCTGGCAGCTCCACCGGACCGAGGGGTGCGAGCTCCAGATGGGAGGGAGCGATCAGTGGGGGAACATCACCGCCGGGTGCGAGCTCGTCGCCCGGCGCGAGGGGAAGCAGGTCCACGGCCTCGTCTTCCCCCTCCTGACCACCGGCTCGGGAAACAAGTTCGGCAAGAGCGAGGAGGGGAACGTCTGGCTCGATCCGGCCCGGACGAGCCCGTACAAGTTCTACCAGTTCTGGCTCAATCAGGAGGACCAGGACGTCGAGCGGCTGCTGAAGCTCTTCACCTTCCTCCCGCTGGATCGGATCGCCGAAGCGGCAAAGGCGCACGCCGCCGACCCGGGGCAGCGCGCCGGGCAGCGGCTGCTCGCCGGGGAGGTGACGGCGATCGTGCACGGACGGGAGACGACCGATCGGCTGATCGCGGCGAGCCGGCTCCTCTTCGGCGGCGGCGACCTGCGGTCATCCACGTCGGACGTCTTTGCCGTGCTTGCCGACGAGGTGCCGACCCATCGGATTTCCCGGAGCGCGCTCGAGGCGGGTGCGCCCCTGGCCGAGCTGCTGGTGAGCGCCGGCCTCGCCGCGTCGAAGGCGGAGGCACGTCGCGGGCTGGAGCAGAACGGGTTCTCGGTCAACGGTACCAAGGCCGACGCCGGCCGTCCCCTCGCCCTGGCGGACCTCCTGGCGGGCCGCTACATCCTGCTGCAGAAGGGAAAGAAGAACTACGCCCTCCTGATCGCCGAATAGACAGACCGACGCTCCCGTCGTTCCCCTTCTCCGTTCTCCCTTCTCCTTTTTCTCACTTCCCCTCCAGCACCTCCCCCACCCGCTCCATCTCCGCCGGCGTCGTGTAGAAGTGGGGTGAAAGCCGGATCGCCCCCTCGCGCAATGAAGCGTAGACCCCTGCCCCCTTCAAC
>JBIOIC010000156.1:0-5256 GCA_044449625.1 Gemmatimonadales bacterium
CCTCCAGCCGGCGCAGTACCCCTTCACCCTGCGCGTGGTGGATACCGCGGACGTGGACACCACGATCAACGGCGTTCACTATCCGATCGGGACCGTGGTGACCGATACCACCTGGTTCCACTGGTTGCCCTCGGATCTTCCGGTGCGGGTCTGGGTCGATTCCGCCGCCGGACTTGCGTTACCCCAGCACGTGGAGGATGCGATCTCGACCTGGAGGCAGACGCTCCGTTACGGCCAGTACCAGGCGGCGTTGGTCAGCGATTCGACCACGGCGGACGTGATCGTGCTGAGCGGCGCGCCTCCGGCCGTGTCGGCCCACACGACCCGGCTTCAGGCCACGGAGCCCCAGTGCAGCGGTGCGATCGACCTGCGGGTCAGTCGCCCGGACCATCGGAGACTCGTCCTGCCAATGCGCGTCTACATCGGGACCAGCGCGCCGGCCGGTGACCCCGCCACGCAGGCCTGCCTCGGCCGGATGGCCGCGCACGCGATGGGCCACAGTATCGGACTCTTCCAGGCGAGCCCGAACCCGGCCGACCTCATGTCCGCGGCGCCGCAGGCCGTCGCACCGACCGCGGCCGACGCGGCGACCGCGCTCTACCTGTACCACCTGCGCTCGGATCTCACACCGACCCCCCGACCGTGATCGTCATCCATGGCTGACCGCCGCCGAGAAGACGCGCTGCGCTATCACGAGGAGGGGCGCCCCGGCAAGATCGCCGTGGTGCCCACCAAGCGCTTCCAGAACCAGCGCGACCTGTCGCTCGCCTACACGCCGGGCGTCGCCGAGCCCTGCCTCGCCATCCGGGACAACCCGGACGACGCCTACCGCTACACCGCGCGCGGCAACCTGGTCGCCGTGGTCTCCAACGGGACGGCGGTGCTCGGCCTCGGCAACATCGGGCCCCTGGCGGGGAAGCCGGTGATGGAGGGGAAGGCGGTCCTCTTCAAGGCCTTCGCCGATCTCGACGTCTTCGATCTCGAGATCGACGCGCCGGACCCGAAGGACATCGTGCGGTTCTGCCAGATGCTGGCGCCGACCGTGGGCGGGATCAACCTCGAGGACATCAAGGCGCCGGACTGCTTCTACGTCGAAGAGATGCTGCGCAATACCCTCGACATCCCGGTTTTCCACGACGACCAGCACGGCACCGCCATCATCTCCGGCGCCGCGCTCCTGAATGCGATCGAGCTCACCGAACGGGACATCACCAAGATCAAGGTGACCTTCGTCGGCGCCGGGGCCGCGGCGATCGCCACGGCGGAGCTCTACGTCAAGCTCGGCGTGCCGCGGGAGAACATCACCCTCTGCGACAAGTCCGGGGTGGTCTACGAAGGCCGTGGCGAGATGGACGACTACCGCGCCCGCTTTGCCCGGAAGACCAGTGCTCGGAGCATCGCCGAGGCGTTCGTCGGGGCCGATGTCTTCGTCGGACTCTCCGCCGCGGGGACGGTGACGCCCGAAATGATCAAGACGATGGCCCCTCGGCCGATCATTTTCGCGCTCGCCAATCCGACTCCCGAGATCATGCCCGACGCGGCGCGCGCCGCGCGGCCCGACGCCATCATCGCGACCGGCCGCACCGATTTTCCGAATCAGGTCAACAACGTCCTGGGCTTCCCCTTCATTTTCCGTGGCGCGCTCGACGTCCGGGCCCGGAAGATCAACGAAGAGATGAAGATGGCCGCCACCCGCGCGCTCGCGGCGCTGGCGCGGGAAGATGTCCCCGATTCCGTCCTCAAAGCCTACGGCCTTGAGACGCTGCGGTTCGGCCCCGAGTATCTGATCCCCAAGCCGTTCGATCCGCGGGTGCTGCTCTGGGTGGCGCCGGCGGTGGCGTGGGCGGCGATCGCCTCCGGTGTCGCCAAGGAAGTCATTGACCTCGATGAGTACCGGGCCAAACTCGAATCCCGCCTCGGCCGCGGCCGCGCCATCATGCGGGGGCTCATCAACCGCGCGGTGGCCGATCCGAAGCGCCTTGCCTTTACCGACGCCGAGGACACCCGGGTCATCCGCGCCGCGCGGATCGTGGCCGACGAGGGAATCGGTGTGCCGGTGCTCCTCGGCAACGAGCGGGAGATCTTCGAAGCGGCGACCGAGGCGGGGATCCCGTTGAACGGGGTCGAGCTGGTGGATCCGACGAAGAGCGCGGAACGCGAGGCGTACGCGATGAAGTACTGGCAGCGCCGCCAGCGGAAGGGCGTTACCCGGGGCGAGGCGCGGCGCCGGATGTCGGAGCCGGCCTACTTCGGCGCAATGATGGTTTCCCTGGGCCACGCCGACGCGCTCATCTCGGGAGAGAACCAGTACTACTCCGACGCGGTCCGTCCCGCCCTCGAAGTGGTCGGCGCAGTGCCGGGAAGCGCGGTCGCCGGGATCTACATGATGGTGGTCGGCAACAACACCTTCTTCTTCGCCGACTGCACCGTCAACATCGACCCCGACGCCGAGCGGCTGGCCGAGATTGCCGGCGCGGTGGCGGCCTTCGTCAAGCACTTCGGGATCGACCCCAAGGTGGCGCTCCTCTCCTTCTCCAACTTCGGTTCCGTCAAGCACCCGGCCCAGGCCAAGGTGGCTGAGGCGGTGCGGCTGCTCCACGAACGGCGCCCCGACCTCCCGGTGGACGGCGAGATGCAGGCCGACACCGCCGTGGTCGAATCGATCCTGCAGCAGACCTATCCCTTCAGCCGGTTGCAGGGACCGGCCAACGTGCTCATTTTTCCCGACCTGAACGCCGCCAACATCTGCTACAAGCTGCTGGACCGCTTGGGCGGTGCCCAGGCGATCGGGCCGATCCTCGTGGGCCTCGCGGCCCCGATCCACGTGCTCCAGCGCGGAGCCGACGTGGATGACATCGTCAATATGGCGGTCATCGCCGCGGTGGACGCGCAGGAACGCGCCCGCCGCGCCGGTGCCGCGAACCGATAGCACTCACAAGGACTTTCGATGACCGCCACCAAGACCGCCCCCGGTGCGACCGCTCTCCCCGACGCCGGCCTCCACCCGCTCCACGTTCACGCCAATCTCCAGGCCGCCCAGCTCATCGAGCACGCGGTGCGCCGCGGGGAAGGTCAGCTCACCGCCCACGGCGCGTACACCGCCGTCACCAGCCCGCATACCGGCCGCTCCCCCAACGACAAGTTCGTGGTCCACGAAGAGACCAGCGCCGAGGAGATCTGGTGGGAAAAGAACGGCAAGGGCGAGGAAGCGGGATTCGACAAGCTGCTGCAGTCGGTACGCAGCCATCTCGACGCGCAGGAGGTCTTCGTCCAGGATCTCTACGCCGGCGCCGACCCGGCCCACCGCCTGAGCGTGCGTTTCGTCACCCCCAACGCCTGGCAGGCCCTTTTCGTCCGGAACATGTTCATCCGGCCGAGCCCGGAGGAACTCAAGCACTTCAAGCCCGGCTTCACGGTGCTCCACGCCCCCGAGCTTCAGGCCGAGCCGACCCATCACAAGACCCGCAGCGGCACCTTCGTGATGCTGCACTTCGGGCGGAAGCTCGCCCTGATCGGCGGCACGCGGTACGCCGGCGAGCTCAAGAAGTCGATCTTCACCGTGCAGAACTACCTGCTCCCCAAGCAGGGTGTCGTGCCGATGCACTGTTCCGCCAACATCGGGCCGGAGAATGACACCGCGATCTTCTTCGGTCTTTCCGGCACCGGAAAGACGACCCTCTCCGCCGATCCGAGCCGCCGCCTCATCGGCGACGACGAGCACGGCTGGGGCGCCCACGGCGTCTTCAACTTCGAGGGCGGCTGCTACGCCAAGGTGATCCACCTCTCGGCCGAGGGGGAGCCGGAGATCTTCGCCGCGAGCCGGCGCTTCGGCACCATCCTCGAGAACGTGGTGGTCGATCCCGTGACCCGGATGCCCGATTACGAGAACCAGAGCATCACCGAGAACACCCGGGCCAGTTATCCGATCGACTACATCCCGAATCACGAACCGTCGGGGATGGGTGGGCACCCGAAGCACGTCATCTTCCTCACCGCGGATGCCTACGGTGTCCTCCCGCCGATCGCGCGGCTCACGGCCGAACAGGGGATGTACCAGTTCGTCTCGGGGTACACCGCCAAGGTGGCCGGGACCGAGCGCGGAGTGACCGAACCGGTCGCAACCTTCAGCGCCTGCTTCGGCGCCCCCTTCCTCCCGCTGCACCCGGGGGTGTACGCCAAGATGCTGGGCGAGCAGATCGCCAAACACGGGGCGACCTGCTGGCTGGTGAACACCGGCTGGACCGGCGGCGCGTACGGCGCCGGGAGCCGGATGAAGTTGAGCCACACCCGCGCGATGGTGCGGGCGCTGCTGGCCGGGAAGCTCGCCAAGGCGGAGTACCGGAAGGATCCGATCTTCGGAATCGAGGTGCCGACGGCGGTCCCCGATGTCCCGTCGAACGTCCTGAACCCGCGGGAGACCTGGGCCGACAAGGCCGCCTACGACGCGCAGGCGAAGAAGCTGGCCCAGATGTTCCGCGACAACTTCGCCAAGTACGCCGATCACGTCGAGGCAAAGGTGGGGATGGCGGGGCCGGTGGGGTGAGCTGCGCATAACGGATCGCATGAAGGGCCGCGTGAAAAGCCGCGTGAGGAGCCGCGTTGGCGCGCAGCGGCCCGCATCCACTGCCGCGTGAAGGGCCGCGTGGGCGCGTGACGGACTGCCTGAACCACCGCGGGGACTACCGCGTGAAAGGCCGGGCAAGAGCCGCGTGGAAGACCGGGTAAATGCCCGCGTGGAAATGAGCGGGTCGGGATGATTTGGGTTCGTCGGTAGATAAGGGCCCGTGATATCGTGGGGGATGGATCCGTACGAACGCTTTGAAGCGTGGCAGCGAGCGCACGAGCTTGCCGTCGCAGTACATTGCGCCACCCGAACGTGGCCGCCGAACGAACGCTTTGGGCTCGTTGCCCAGGTCCGCCGAGCGGCCTTTTCGGTGGCGGCGAACATCGTGGAGGGGCGTGCCCGCCGGGGACCCAAGGAGTTCCGCCGCTTTCTCGACATCGCGTGGGCCTCGCTCGCTGAAGTAGGCTACGCGCTCAGATATGCGCACGACGTGGACTACCTGACATCCGAGGCGCACGCCGAACTGGAACAGGCGCGGGCGAAGGCCGGGCGATCACTCTACGCCCTGCTCCGGACAATGGCCTGAAGTTCATCCGGCTGTTCATGCGGCAATTGACGCGCTACCCGGCTCTCCACGCGCCTACGCGGCACCTAACGCGCCCCCGCCCCTCCCGAGCCCCAATGCCCGCTCC
>JBIOIC010000157.1:0-5255 GCA_044449625.1 Gemmatimonadales bacterium
AACGACAGCTGGCGGAGCCGGTCGGCCAGGGTGTTCCAGTTGTACTCCAGGACGGTGAAGATCTCGGGGTCGGGCTTGAACCGCACCGTGGTGCCGGTGTCCTTCGCCTTGCCGAGGATGGAAAGCTGCTTGACCGTGCCGCCGCGCACGAACGCCATGTGGTACAGGTTGCCGTCCCGCTTGACCTTGACCTCCAGCCGCTCCGAGAGGGCGTTGACCACCGAGACGCCGACGCCGTGGAGGCCGCCCGACACCTTGTAGGTGTCCTTGTCGAACTTGCCGCCGGCGTGCAGCACGGTGAGGGCGAGTTCGACCCCGGGAATCTTCTCGGTCGGGTGGATGTCCACCGGAATGCCGCGCCCGTTGTCCTCCACCGACACCGAGTTGTCGGGATGGATGGTGACGTTGATGGTGTCGCAGAAGCCGGCCAGCGCCTCGTCGATCGAGTTGTCCACCACCTCATAGACCAGGTGGTGCAGCCCGTTCTCGCTGGTGGACCCGATGTACATGCCGGGGCGTTTGCGCACCGCCTCGAGTCCCTTGAGGACGGTGATCGCCTGGGCGTCGTATTCCTTGTCCTTGCCCTGCACATCCGATGACGTCTTGGCCATGGCTCCCTGCGGGTTAAGGCCGGTCCGGGGCGAGCGGCCCCGGGATCCAGCGGATACCGGTGATGAGGCGCGTGCGGCGCCCCGCGTTCAAGCGTCCGATGATGCGCGGCGTCATCAGACTCAGTTCAGTGGCCCACGGTGCCGTCGCCACCCGCACGCGGAGCACGCCATCGGCGGTCACGCTCTCGGGGGCGGTCACCTTGGCGATCTGCGGTCCCACCAGCGTCGCCCACTCCCGCACTACCCCGGCCTGATCCACCCGCGTCTTGATCCCCGAGCGCTTGAGCCACGCCTCCAGCACCTCGGCGAGACGCATCGGCGGCGTCGGGGTCTTGGGACGGGAACGCATACGAGTTCCGAGGTTCGGGATACGGATGACGAGTGAAGCGTAACGGGTGATGCGTGACGGGTGATGGGTGACGCCTCCCGCGCTACGAGTCACGCGTCACCCGTCATGAGTCACGAGTGACAAGGTCACCCCATCCGGACCTCCCCGCCCTCCACGGTCCAGACCGGCAGCCCCAGATTGGCCGGGATCTCCTCCGGCCTCGGCGCCGAGAGCAGCGCCTGGCGCACGCCGCCATCGGTCAGCCGCGCCGCCAGCTTCTCCTGCCGCCCCCGGTCCAGCTCGGCGAAGACATCGTCAAGAATCAGGACCGGCTCCTCGCCCCGCGCCGCTCGCAGCGTCGAAAGTTCCAGGAGCTTGAGCGCAATGGCGGCGCTCCGCTGCTGTCCGGTCGAGCCATAATCACGCAGCGCCCGCCCGCCGAGCGTGAGCTTCAGGTCATCGCGATGCGGCCCCACGGTCGTCATCCCGCGGATGCGGTCACGATCTTCCGCCTCCCGGAGTGCCGGGCCCCAGGCGCCCGCATCGGCCAGCTCCACCTTGCCGGCGTAGCTCAATCCCGGTGCCGAGCTTTCGCCGAGTCCGGCGAATTCCGCGGCGAAGCCGGCTGCGGCGGTGGTGCTCCACGCAAGCCGAGCTCGCACCAGCGCCGCGCCGGCGGCCGCGAGCGGGGGCTCGAAGGCGCGGGCCGTGTCGAGCTGGCCCTGCCGGAGCGCCGCGTTCCGCTGCGCCAGCGCCGCGCGGTATTGCGCGAGAGCGGCGAGGTACGCCGGATCGGCCAGCGAGAGCAACCGATCGAGGTACTGACGCCGCTCCGCGGGAGGTCCCGCCGCGAGTGCGGTGTCGGCGGGGAGGAAAGTCACCGCCAGCCACTGGCCCGCCGCCCGCTGCAGCTTCCGCTCCACCACACCGTCGACGGTGACCCGTTTGTCCCGGGTTGCCGCGGTATATGTCGCGGCGGCGCTGCGCCCCGGCGGTGCTCCCCACTCCAGCTCGACCGCGAAGCCGGACCCGCCGAAGGCCACGAGCTCGGCGTCCGCCGCCCCCCGGAACGACCGGAAGAGGACCGGGTAATAGACCGCTTCCAGCAGATTCGTCTTCCCGGCGCCGTTTGGTCCGAGGAGGGCGCACCCGCCCTCCGGGATCGGTAGGTCGAGTGGCGCCAGGTTCCGGAATCCCCTGGCCTCGACCCGGCGCAGTCTCACGGGATGACCTTGATGCTCAGGCTCTTCGTGAGACTGGTATCGCTCAGCAGGTCCACCGCCGTCACGAACAGGCGCACTGTGCCGGTGTCGGGGAACGCGGACGGATTGAAGGTCCACGAGAAGAAGGCCGTATCGGTCGAGCCGCCGGCGTGGATCGGCGAGAGCGAGAACGGCGCACCTTGGAGCGTGAACCAGATCGAATCGACGCCATCGGAGTCGAAGGCAAAGCCCCTGACGAAGACGGTGCCGCCCACCTGGATGGTGGTGTCACGGCTCGGAAGGATGATGCCGACCGCGGGGCCGGCCGCGTCGCCGCCGGGAGCGGGGAAGACCAGCCGCTCGCGATCCTGGCACCCGGCCAGGCAGAGGATCGCCCCCAGTGCGATCACGCTCGTTCTCGACGGCCCGAACATGCGATAAATCTAACGGGGTCGGGTGTCCCGCGGACCCGCCCTACTTTCCCACAAAGACCGGCGGGCGCTTGGCCAGGAAGGCCGCCATTCCTTCCTTCATATCGGCGGTTCCGGAGACAAGGCCGAAGTGATTGGCCTCCAGCAGCAGCGCCTCATCGAGGCTCATTTCCATCCCCGCGTCGATCGCCTCCAGGCAGAGCCGGACCGCGAGCGGCCCCTGGCCGAGGATTCCGCGGAGCATCGTCTCCGCTTCCGCGAGGAGCTGTTCGGGGGGGACGACCTTGCTGACCAGGCCGATCCGGTACGCCTCCTCCGCGTCCACCATCCGCGCCGTCAGGATGATCTCGATCGCCCGGCCCCGGCCGACCAGCCGCGGCAGGCGCACCGTGCCGCCGTAGCCGGGGCCGATGCCGAGCTTCACCTCCGGCTGGCCGAACTTGGCGGTGGCGCTGGCGATCCGGATGTGGCAGGCCATCGCGAGTTCGCAGCCGCCGCCAAGCGCGAAGCCGTTGACCGCGGCGATCACCGGCTTGCCGCACCGTTCGAGGGCGCGGAATGCCGCCTGCCCCCGGAGCGAACGCGCCTTCCCTTCCTGCGAGCTCTGGGTCGCGAGCTCGCCGATGTCGGCGCCCGCGACGAAGGCCTTGGCGCCCGCCCCGGTGAGGATGGCGCCGCGGATCGCGGCGTCGGCCGCGAGGTGGCGTGCCGCATGGCCGATGTCCTCGATCAGGGCATCATTCAGCGCGTTGAGCTTGTCGGGGCGGTTCACCGTCAACCAGGCGATCCCGTCGCGAACATCGATGGTCAGATGGGTGAGCTGCATGGGTGTCGGCTCGCGAGGATGGGTCAGGGGTGCTAGCTATCAGCTATCAGTCATCAGTTATCAGTTATCAGCCATCAGCGGGTCCATCGTCATCCGATTCGACGTCTTGGGGGGACAAGCTTCAAGTCGATCGTTGATAGCCGATAGCTGATAACTCATAACTGATAGCCCCAAAAACATACACTACATTCCGCACCATGCCGAACCCCCGCCGCAACGACCTCGCGATGCTCCTGGTGGTGGTCATCTGGGCCGCGAATTTCACCGCGCTCAAGGTGACCCTCGAGCAGGTCCCGGTCCTGGCGATCGGCGCGATCCGCTTCACCCTCGGCGCGGCGGCCCTCCTCGGCATCGTGTACTGGCGGGAAGGGAATATCCGCTTTCCGTCCGGCCTCACCTGGCGCCTCATCTGGCTCGGCGTCCTCGGCAACACGATCTACCAGACCCTCTTCATGATCGCCCTCTCCCGCACCTCGGTCGCCAACTCGGCCATCCTCCTCGGTACGTCGCCCCTCCTGGTGGCCGGAGTCGCTGCGCTCACTGGCGTCGAGCGGCTTACCCGCATCGTCGGCTTCGGGCTCCTCCTCGCCTTCGGCGGCGTAATGCTGGTGGTCGGTGCGCACCAGGCCTCGTTCACCGCCGCCACCCGCGCCGGCGATCTCTGCATGCTCGGCGCTTCGGCCTGCTGGGCCATCTTCACCATCGGGGTCCGGCGCCTGCCGCCGGAGCTCTCCGCCCTCCGCGTCACGGCACTCACCACATTGACCGGGGTCCCCGGGCTCGTCTTGCTCGGACTTCCGGACCTCTTCACGATGCACTGGGGTGCCGTCGGCGTGGCGGCGTGGGGAGGGCTCGCCTATGCGCTCTTCCTCTCGCTGATCGTCGCCTACGTGCTCTGGAATGCGAGCGTGCAGATCGTCGGTCCCAATCGCACTGCGATCTACAACTGCCTGGTGCCGGCCGTCGCGATGCTCATCGCCTGGTGGGTGCTGCACGAGCCGATCGAGTTCGCCCAAGTCGCCGGAACGGCGCTCATCGTCGGTGGCGTGCTTCTCTCCCGTGCCGGCCCCGGCCGCACTCGCATCCCCGCGCCGGAAGCGACGTGACCGCGCTCCTCGCCCTCGACCAGGGAACCACCGGAAGCACCGCCCTCGTGCTGCATCAGGACGGCACCGTCCTCGGTCGCGGCTACCGGGAGATCCACCAGCACTACCCGCAGCCGGGGTGGGTCGAGCACGATCCGGAGGAGCTTTTTTCGAGTCTCGTCACCGCCGGGCGCCAGGCGATCGCCGCGGCGAAGCTCCGTCCCGCCGACCTCGCGGGGATCGGGATCGATACCCAGCGGGAGACGGTGGTCCTCTGGGATCGGAAGACGCTGAAGCCGGTCGCTCCCGCCATCGTCTGGCAGGACCGGCGGACCGCCGAGCGCTGCCGGGAGCTCAGGGCGGCGGGACGGGCGGAGTGGCTCGCGGCGCGGACCGGCCTCGTCCCCGATCCCTACTTCTCCGCCACCAAACTTGAGTGGCTGCTCCGGAGCGACCCGGAACTCCGGCGCCGCGCGGAGGCGGGGGAACTCGCCGCCGGGACCGTGGAGAGCTGGATCGTCGCCAAGCTCACCGCGGGCCGGGTCCACGTCACCGATCACACCAATGCCAGCCGCACGATGCTCTACGATCTCGACCGCCGGATCTGGGACCCGGAACTGCTCGCGCTCTTCGGGGTTCCGCGGGAGCTCCTTCCGACGATCGTCGCATCGAGCGGCGTGGTGGGAGAATCGGAGGCGGATGTCTTCGGGGTTGCGCTCAAGATCGCGGGGCTCGCGGGGGACCAGCAGGCGGCGCTCTTCGGCCAGGGGTG
>JBIOIC010000158.1:0-5239 GCA_044449625.1 Gemmatimonadales bacterium
GAATCGGGAGAACCTCCGGTCGCGAGGTCGGTCCCGCCGGCCGCCACCTTGGTGAAGGCGACCGCGCGCGTCACCGGCATCACGTCGTCCCGCTGGGCGTTGGGGGCGTAGATGTTGTTGTGAACCTGGACGTAGACGTTGTGCAGCGTGTCGGGCGAGCGATTGTAATAGCGGATCGTCCCGGTGCCGGTCAGGAGGGAGGTCGCGGGGTCGAGCTCGGCCTGGAGATGGTAGTCGGCCCATTGCTGCCAGTACTTCGGCCCCGGCTGTCCCGTCCGGGTGCGGGTCCCCGCCGTCACGGCCTGGGTCCAGCTCGGCGTGTCGAAGATGGGGTAGGGGCGGGGACGCGCCGGCGCCTGCTGGGCGCCGAGCGGGGCCGCGAGGAGTGAGAGCAGGGCTAAGCCGCGCCAGAGCGGTGTTGGCGTCAGACGGTGCACGGGAATCCTCAGTGTTCGGGGGCAACGGGCGATGCGCGACCTACGCCTCCGCAGGATACCTGGTTTCAGGGGCCGGCGATGCGCTCTGGCGGGGGCTGATGGCCCGTGGTAGCTTGAGCCATCCCCTTTCCAGGTCGTTCCTCGATGATCAGGTGTCTCACCACGCGGCGGGTGCGGACGGGGGGACGTGTGCGCCGGTCGTGGTGAAGAAGCGTGTCTCCGCGCCGCGCCGCGCGCCGCCGGACTCCTTGCCCGCGGCCCACCGTCAGGCGGCGCTCCTCGGGCTCTCGACTTCCATCGCCGTCGCAGAATCCGAGCTCGACATTTGTCGAGCTGTCGTCGACGGCCTGCGCGATCCGGCGCTGGGCTACGACTTCCTGGCCCTGCTGCTGGTGGATGAGGCGACCGGCGAGCGGGTGCTGGCCGCGAGCGCGGGATGGGCGGATGCGCCCGCCAACCTTCGAATCAAACCCGGCCGCGGACTCAGCGAACGTCCGCTGCTCGACGGTCAACTTCATTACTCCCCCCGCGTCACCGACGACACCCGCTACCTCCCGACCCGCAACCGCGGCTCCGAGATGGACGTCCCGATGCTGGTCAACGGCCGGCTGGTGGGGGTGCTGGTCGTGGAGAGCGACCGGAACGACGCCTTCGGCCCCGATGACTTCGAGATCCTGCGGGCGGCGGCGAGCCAGGCGGGTGTCGCCATCGGGCGCGCCCGGCTCCTCGCGGCCGCCACGCAGCGTGCCGCCGAGGACGATGCGGTGCGCGCCACGATGGGCGATCTCTCCGCCCAGCTCGAACTGTCGAGCCTCCTCAAAGCGGTGCTCGAGCGAGCGGTCGCCCTGCTCCACGTGAGCCACGGGGAGCTGGCCATCTTCGACACGCCGACCCAGGAACTCGAGATCGTCGCGAGCCACAACATCGGGCGGACTGACACCACCGGCACGCGGCTCAAGCTGGGGGAAGGCGCGATGGGGCACGTGGCGCGCACGCGCGAGCCGCTCATCATCGAGTCCTATGGTGAATGGGCCGGCCGGTCGGCCAAGTACACCCAGGCGGAATTCCACGGGGTGCTGGTGGCCCCGCTGCTGATCGGCGGCACGCTGGTCGGCGCGATCGCGGTGATGGACCGGCACGCCACCCGCCGCTTCGGCGATGCGGACCTCCGGCTCCTCGATCTCTTTGCGCCCCAGGCCGCCGTCGCCATCGAGAACGCGCGGCTCTTCACGGCCGAGCGACGCCGCGCCGAAGAACAACAGGCCCTCCTGGAGACGATGCACGATCTCTCGGGGGAACTTGAGCTCTCCCGGGTGCTCCACGGCGTGGTCGAGCGGGCGGTGAAGCTCCTCAAGGTGACCGGCGGGGAGCTGGCCACCTTCGACCCGGCGCGGAACGACCTCGAGATCGTCGCGAGCCACAACATGGGCACCAACGCAGTCGGTTCGCGGATGGCACTCGGCGAAGGGGCGATGGGGCAGGTGGCCCAAAGCCACAAGTCCCTCATCATCCCGCGCTACCAGGAATGGGCCGCCCGGTCCGCCCGGTACACCCAGAGCACGGTGCAGTCGGTCATGGCGGCCCCCCTCCTCATCGGCACCCGGCTGGTCGGGGTCATCGCGAGCGTGCACGCCGAGCCCGATCGGCAGCTCGGCCCCGAAGACCTGCGCCTGCTGGAGCTCTTCGCGCCCCAGGCGGCCATCGCCATCGAGAACGCGCGGCTCTTCACCGAGGGTCGCCAGCAGCGGCAGTACTTCGAGGAGCTGGTGCGGAACAGCCCGGTGGCCATCGTGACTCTGGACGTCGGCCACAAGGTCGTCTCCTCCAATCCCGCGTTCGAGCGTTTGTACGGCTACTCGCAGGCCGACGTGCTCGGCCGCGACCTCGATGAACTGATCACCACCGAGACGACGCGCTCCGAGGCGGTGGCGTATACCCAGCAGGCGCTCGAACAGCATTCGGTGCAGGTCATCGGCCAGCGGCGGCGCAAGGATGGCACTCTGGTGGACGTGGAAGTCCTCGGTGTCCCGGTGGTGGTCGACGGCCGGCGCATCGGGCTGATGGCGCTCTATCACGACGTGACCGAGCTGCTGCGCGCTCGCCACGCCGCCGAATCGGCCAGCAGCGCCAAGAGCCAGTTCCTGGCCAGCATGAGCCACGAGCTCCGCACCCCGCTCAATGCGATCATCGGGTACAGCGAGATGCTGCAGGAAGAGGCGGTGGAGGGCGGCCACGAGATGATGGCGCCTGACTTGGCCAAGATCCAGTCGGCGGGACGCCACCTGCTGGCGCTCATCAACGACGTGCTCGATCTCTCCAAGATCGAGGCGGGCAAGATGGAACTCTACGTCGAGACCTTCGACGTGGCTTCCCTGATCGAGCAGGTGGCCACCACGGTGCGGCCGCTGGTGACCAAGAACGGCAATCGGCTCGACGTGGCCGGCGCCGAAGGGGCGGGGGTCATGCGGTCGGACCAGACCCGGCTCCGGCAGATCCTGCTCAACCTGCTGTCGAACGCATCCAAGTTCACCGACCATGGCGTCATCTCGCTTGATGTGGCCCGGGATGGCGGGGCAATCGTCTTCCGCGTCCGTGATACCGGCATCGGCATGACGCCGGAGCAGCTGCAGCGGCTGTTCGAGGCCTTTGCCCAGGCGGAGGCGGCCACCGCCAGCAAGTACGGCGGTACCGGGCTTGGCCTCGCCATCAGCCGGAAACTCTGTCATATGATGGGCGGAGACATTGCCGTGGAGAGCACGCCGGGCGCCGGGTCGGTGTTTACCGTCCGCCTGCCGGCCGTCGTCGCGCCCGAAGAGCCGGTGCCCTCCCCGGCGCCGGCGTCGTCCGCGCCCACGGTGCTGGTGGTGGATGATGACCCCGTGATGCGTGCGATGATGGAGCGGATGCTGACGCGCGACGGCTATCGCGTCGTGCTCGCTCCGTCGGGGGCGGCGGGGCTCGAGCTGGCCCGTGCGGTCCGGCCCGACGTGATCACCCTCGATGTGGTCATGCCCCAGCTCGATGGCTGGGCGGTGCTCACCGCCCTCAAGGCCGATGCGATGCTGGCGGAGATCCCGGTGGTGATGCTCACCGTGGTGGACGACAAGAGCGTCGGACTGGCGCTCGGCGCCGCCGAGTTCCTCACCAAGCCGGTGGATCGGTCGCGGTTGAAGGCGGTCCTGGCCCGGATGCTTCCCGGCGGCCCGCGCCGGGCGCTGCTGGTGGACGACGATGGCGTGGCGCGGCATCACGTGCGTCAGGCGCTCGAGGCCGACGGATGGGAGGTCGATGAGGCGGCCGACGGCCGCGCCGCGCTGGCGCGGATGACGGCGGCGTCCGCCGACGTGGTGCTGCTCGACCTGATGATGCCGGGGATGGACGGCTTCGAGTTCCTCGATGAGTTCCGCACCCGGGCCGCCTGGCGCGGGGTGCCCGTCGTGGTGCTCACCGCCAAGGACCTCACCGCCGAGGACCGGCGGCGCCTGAACGGCGGAGCGGCCCGGGTGCTCGCGAAGGGTGCCCACGGGCGCGACGAACTGCTCGACGACTTGCGCGCCCTCGTGGCGGCGCGCGCCTCATGATCCGGCCCCGCCGCGTCGGGAAGGACGCCAGATGAACGAGCCGAAAGTCGCCGCCGCGCTGCTCCGCTCCGCGCTGCTCGGGTTGTCGAACCGGATCGCGGAGGCGCAGACCGAAGACGAGGTCTGCCAGAGCGTCGTCGAGAGCCTCTGTCAGCCGGCGTTCGGATTTGCCGGGGTCGGTCTCTACCTGGCTGGCGTCACCGCGTTCGAACCCGCCCTGCGGGCGCGGGCGGGGGCGTTCGCCGCCACCGGTGAATCCACCGAGCTCAAGCTGCCGCTGCGCATTGACCAGAGCACGATCGGCGAGGTCGTGGTGCAGCGCGCGCCCGGCGGCGCCTTCGAGCAGGGCGACCTCGAGATCATCGCGGCCGCCGCCAACCAGGCGGGGATCGCCATCGGACGCACCCGACTCCTGGCGGCGGAGCGCCATCGGATCGCCGAACAGCGCGCGCTGCTCGATACGCTCGCCGATCTCTCGGGCAAGCTCGAACTCGACAAGCTGCTGCAGGCGGTGCTGGGGCGGGCCGTCACCCTGCTGGACGTGACCGGCGGAGAGCTCGCGATTTTCGACAACGACGCCCGCCAACTTGTCATCGTGGCGAGCCATAACATGGAAACGAACGCGGTCGGCACCCGGATGGCGCTGGGGGAAGGCGCGATGGGGCGCGTGGCCGAGACCCACGAACCGCTGATCATTCCCCGCTACCAGGACTGGGAGAGCCGCTCGGCGCAATATATCCGGAGCTCGATCCAGACCGTGATGGCGGCTCCGCTGCTCATCGGTGAACGGCTGGTCGGAGCCATCGCCAGCGTCCACTCCGATCCGGCCCGCACCTTCGGGCAGACCGACCTCCATCTGCTCAACCTCTTCGCCGCGCAGGCGGCCATCGCCATCGAGAACGCCCGGCTGTTCAGCGCGGAACGGGAGCGCGCCGAAGAGCAGGAGGCGGTGCTCGACACCATGCAGGACCTCTCCGGCGAGCTGGCCCTCGCCCCCGTGCTGGAGCGGGTACTGCAGCGCGCGGTGGCGCTTCTGGGCGTCACCGGGGGTGAACTGGCGACCTTCGATGAGGCGCGGCGCGACCTGGTCATCGTGGCGAGCCACAACATGGACACCAATGCCGTCGGCGTCCGGATGGTCCTGGGCGAAGGCGCGATGGGCCGGGTGGCCCAGACCTACGAGCCGCTCATCATCCCGCGCTACCAGGAGTGGGAGGGGCA
>JBIOIC010000159.1:0-5235 GCA_044449625.1 Gemmatimonadales bacterium
CCGGGACGATGCCCGGGGGAGGACGATCGCCTCGCCGGGGCCGATCAGCGCGCTCACCGGCTTCAAAAAGAGCACCGGCGCGACCGGCACTTCATTGCCCATCTCCCGGGCATGCTCGGCGTAGTTCCGCCCGACGCAGACAATCTTCGAGGGACGCGGGAATGGGAGGGACATCAGATCCCTGCGCCGATCCCGTGCCGCGCGAAAAAATCCTCGCACTTCGTCCGCACCTCGCGCCACGGCCCCACCACCCGGTCCGCCCGCGGCAGACCGCCGAGCACCTGGCGTCCGAAGCGCTTGCGGACCACCCGCGGATCGAGCAGCACCACCACGCCGACATCCCTCCGGGAACGGATCAGCCGCCCGAATCCCTGCTTCAGCTTGAGGGCGGCGTGCGGCAGCAGATACCCCGCAAAGCCGTCCTCACCCTGCTCCGCCAGCCGCTCCAGCCGCGCCGCAGTGAGCGGCTCGCTCGGCACCTTGAAAGGTAGCTTGGTGAGTACGAGGACACGCAGAGCCCGGCCCGGCACATCGACCCCTGCCCAGAAGGAATCGGTGCCGAAGAGGATCGCGTTGCCGAGTTCGCGGAAGCGCCGCAACAGCGAGTCGCGCGTCCCTTCGCCCTGGACCAGGAGAGGCCAGCGGTCGCCCACCGCCTGGCGCAGCCGGGCCGCCGCATCGCGCAGCGCGGCATGACTGGTGAAGAGGATGAACATCCCGCCGTCGGAAGCGAGGGCGAGGTCCCGCACCACGTCGGTGACGGCCGCGGCATGGGCGACCGGATCTTCCCGCGGATCGGGCATGTCGTCCGGGATCCCGAAGAGACACTGGTTGGGAAAGTCGAAGGGCGAGGGGAGGATCTCCCGCACCGTGACCGGCGAGTTCTCTCCGCCGAGCCCCAGCCGTTTTTCGAGGAAATCGAACTCGCCGCCAGCGGCGAGCGTGGCACTCGTCAGGACCGTCGTCTCCAGCTTGTCGAAGAGGAGCTCCCGGAGGATCGGCGCCAGATCGAGGGGCACAGCGGCGAGCATCACCTCCTGTCCCTTCCTCCCTGACCGCTCGATCCAGCGGACCCGCGCTGCGCCGCCCGCGGCCGGACGGAGCGAGAGGTTCAGCCCATCCGACACCGACTCGAGCCGGCGCGCCACCGCTCGGCACTCGTTCAGGAGCTGGTCTCGGCGGTCGCTGGCGGGCGCCTCGTGCATCCGGTCGGCGATGGTCGCGAGGTCTTCCCGGATCCGGCGGAAGGCGCCGAGTGCACGGTCGAGCTCGACGCCGAGGCCGGCGTTCCAGACATCGTCGTTCCCGAACTCGTCGGTGAGACGGAGCACGCCCCCCGATTCCGTCTCCAGACGCGCGTGCAGGCGGCCGAAGAGGCCATCGGCGGACCGGCGTGCCTCTCCCACCGCCGGCGCCAGCCGCTGGTGCAGGAGATCGAGGCTCGCCTGACTCAGGAGGTCGTTGTTCCGCGCCAGCTCCTGGGCCAGTGCCGGTACCAATCCGCGGCCATTGCGTTCCAGCCGCGCGAGCAGCCGCCGCGCGCCGCGGCTCGACACCTGAGTACCGAGGTGGTTCGCCGCAACGTCCTCGAGGTGATGGCCCTCATCGAGCACGAGCCGCCGATAGGGCGGGAGCACCGCCGCGTCCTGCCAGTTGTTGGCCGCCTGGCGAACGCTCAGATCGGCCGCCAGCAGGTGGTGATTGACCACCACGACATCGGCCTCGGCCGCCTTCCGGCGGGCGTTGAAGAGGAAGCAGCGATTGAAATGGGGACATTCGAGCCGGGGACAGAGATCGGACTCGGCACTCACCTCGTCCCACACTTCGGGCGTCGGAGGCGCGGGGAGATCGGAGAGCGAACCGTCGGTGGTCCGCGCCGCCCAGGCGGTGATCCGGATCAGCTCGTCGTGCTTGTCGGGTTCGAGGAGGGAGCCCTGGGCCTGGCCCGCCTGCTGCAGCCGGAGGAGGCAGAGATAGTTCCGCCACCCCTTCAGCAGCGCAAAGGTCGGCTCCCGATCGCCGGCACGGAGCGCTTCGCGGAGGAGCGGGAGGTCCTTGGTGACCAGCTGCTCCTGCAGGTTGATCGTGTTGGTGCTCACCACCGTGCGCTCGCCATTGGCGAAGGCCCAGCGGATCGCCGGTACGAGGTAGGCGAACGACTTGCCGATGCCGGTGCCCGCCTCGAGGAGGAGGACCCCGCCGTCGTTGTAGGCATCGGCGATGTAGGCGGCCATGTCGCGCTGGGCGGGGCGGTCCTCGTGGTAGCCGAGCAGGGCCGCGATCGGACCCCGATCTCCCAGCAGCGCGGCGACGGTGAGTGCGTCGATCCGCTCCAGCACGCGGGTCCGGGGGATCTCGACCACGACGTAGAGCTCGGTCGCGTCGTTGTTGAGGATCGCGAAGCCGACCCCGGCATCGTGCAGCCGCGCGGCCACGCTGAGATCGGCTTGGGAGGGAACGAGCACGCCGGTCGGATGGTTGTGCAGCATCATCTCCCCGGCGGCGCAGATGCCGGGGAGGGCGAGCACCTGGTCCACTGTCCCGCGGGCCACGGGACGCACGGTCGCAAGGGTCCCGTCGGCATCGACCGTCGCGACGAACGCCACCTCGCGTCCGTGCGCGGTATGGATCTCGGCGGCGATCGCCGCGCGGAGCGGATCGGGAATGCGTGAAGTGGGCACCGCGGCCTAGTTGGCTGCCGGCCAGCCCTCAAGGGCGATGAACTCGACATCGTCCTTGGCCACCGCCCGCAACCACGCGGTGAGCTCGTCGATCCGGCTGGCGGGAAGCACCCCGCGCTTGCCGCTCATCACACGGCGCATCCGAAGGACTCCGCCGTCGAAGGAGTACTCGGAGCGGTAGTCGCCAAAGGGACTGTTCGCTGTAATGCCCGTCGGCAGCCGTGGCCGCACCCCGGCGGGGAGGGTCAGCTCGATGGTGCGGTCCACGACCGAGGCCCCGATGACCTCCTCGGCATCGATCGGGTACCGGCGGGGCCCTTCCCCTTCGATCTTGGTGGCCAGATCGCCCAGGCTCGCCATGCTGCCGAGGAGACCGGGCAGGATGTGGGTATCGCCGGAGCGGAGCACCGCCTTGCCGCCCAGCACCGCCAGGGAGATGTGCGCCGGCGCCGCGAGATCCTTGCCGTTGAAGAGCTGAAGGCTGTCGCCGCGGGCGCCGGTAAAGAGTCCCGTCGCCATCCGGCGGGAAACGTCGGCCCGCTGGGTCGAGTCATACGGAGTCGAGAACGCGTCCCGGAGCCGCGGCGCGCTGGCTCCCGTCGCCGTCTCATCGTACCGGCCGCGGAAGAGTCCGTCGCTCCCGATCGTACCGGTCAGGTGGATCGACTGGCGATTGACCTCGATGGAGTCCTTGGGGAAGGTCACCTCCTCCACCGTGCCGGCGGGATGCACCAGCAGCCCGAACTCTCCCTGCTCCACCAGCGGCAACTCCCCGAACGGGACGATTCCGGTGGTCAGATCGGTGAAGACCCGGCCCGCCGGCCGTTCGACCACCGCGATGGCGTGGTCGAACTGATTGAGCGCCGGCAGATCGCGTTCCACCCCGCCGGTCGAGGAGAGGAGCACCGGATAGGCCTTCAGGCCGAGCACGCCCATCGCGGCGACGAAGAGGGTCGCCTTGTCCTTGCAATCGCCGAAGCCGGTGGTGATGACCGTGTCGGGAAGCCGCGGCTGGTACCCGCCGATGCCCAGCGCGATCGAGACGTAGCGGATGTCCTGCGTCACCCAGCGATGGACCGCCCGGATCGAATCATCGAGCGTGCGCGCGTTCGCCACGAGGTCGTGTACCTTGGCGGTGAGTATCGGCGTGGCATCGGCCCGTCCCCGCGCCAATCCGGCGTACCACTTGCCGATGTCCGCCCACGTCTGGGGCGACCCCACGGCGAGATGCATCGTGACGTTGTTGGAGTCGGCGGCGAAGGACTCCGGCTTGATCCATTCGACGTTCTGCGCCGCCCAGGTGAAGACTTCGCGGCCCTTCCTCGTCGCCGTGCGATGCGGGAAGCTCAGGTTCCATTCCTTGATCCGCGGGTGCATCCCCGCCGGCACATCCACGATATACCGCGAACGCAACACCGACGTCCCGGCCGAGATCCGCCAGTTGAGGAGGAAGTCTCCCGGAAGCCAGGGCTTGAGTTCCTCGGTCGTGATCGCGTAGTCCACCAGGGTGCCGGGGGCGACGCCGCTCAGCGAAACCCGGATCACCTTCCGGTCGGAATAGACCGGATCGCCCATCTGGGCCGGGACGTCGGTCTCCTGACGCTGCGCCGGCGCCGCACTGATCACAGTGCCGTCCGGCTTGACCACGCGGATCCAGTCGATCGTGAACTTCTCGTGACCGGGGGAATAGGAGAAGGAGTATTCCTGATGCGGCTGCACCGCGTCCTCCGTCAGGATCTGGATGACCTGATGGTACGTCGTCGTCCGATGACCATCGGGCTCGATCCGGATGACGCCGTCGTCGAGCAGCAGGACGTCGTCCTGGCCTCGATACTTGGCCGAATCCACCGCCAGCGCGTAGATCGTATCGGGGCGGATGGAGGGATCCCCGGCGGGGGTAATCGCGGGAGCCTGCGCCGCCAGGGCACCGGCGAAGGCGAACGGGAGCAGCGGGAGACAGGAACGGATCGGCATCGGAGGTCGAATCTGGGTTCGGGGAGCTGGCACGGCGATCACCATCCAAAACTAATCAACGCCCCGCCCTACGTCTTCAGCTCCCGCTTCTTTGCCGCCGGGAAGAGGACGTTGTTGAGGATCAGGCGGTAGCCCGGCGAGTGGGGATGGAGCGAGAGGTCGGTCGGAGGATCGCCGACCTGGTGCTGCGGATCTTCGGGATCGTGCCCGCCGTAGAAGGTCCAGGTCCCCTGGCCATGCTCGCCGTGGATGTACTTGACCCACGGCGCGCCCGGTTCGTCGGCCAGGACGGTCACCTGCGGCTTGATCCGGTCGCGGCGGAACGAGGTGGTGATTCCGTAGAAATCGGGGATCACGTCGCGGTGGCTCTGGACCAGCATCGTATTGACCGGATCGATCTTGGCGCTGAACTGGAACAGGGTGAACGACCCCAGCGGCTGGCGCCGGGCGAAGGAGTTGACCTGGTGACCGTCGATATCGGAGAACTCGGGCACGGTCGGGCTCAGTTCCAGCTCCGCGTTCTGGAACGCCAGCGCCTGGCTCCAGTCCATCTTCCGGCTCGCCGCCGGATCCATCGGAG
>JBIOIC010000160.1:0-5211 GCA_044449625.1 Gemmatimonadales bacterium
GGAGAGGGGCTAGGGGGTGAGGCGAGGCTCGTGGAGAGAAAGCGCAGATTCCGCGCTGATGTGCACCAACGGAGCAACTGAAAGGAGTTTGACGATGCCACCGAAGTCGAAGGGTCCCGCGCTCAGGAGCCTAGTCCCCGTGATGGTGGTGGACGAGGTCGAACCGGGGATCCAGTTCTGGGTGGAGCGATTCGGCTTCACCGCCGCCAACCAGGTTCCGGGGCCCGACGGGAGGCTGGTCTTCGCGAGCGCCCAGAAGGACGGGATCGAGGTGATGTACCAGACCCGGGCCAGCGTCGTCGCCGAGCGGCCGGAGGCGGCGAAGGAGCTGGCGGGGCATTCGATCGCGCTCTTTATCGCGGTGGAGGAACTCGACGTGGTGGAGCGGGCGCTCGTCGGGGCGCCGGTGGTCAAGCCGCGGCACCAGACCTTCTACGGCAGCACCGAGATCTACGTGCGGGAGCCGGGGGGCAATACGGTGGGGTTCGCGCAGTTCGGGAAGGGCGCGTGAAGAGCCGCGTGGACTGCCGCGCAACGAGCCGCATCGCCGGATACGATGGTACACCCAATAGCGTAGGTCCTAAGTCGCTCCTGCGGTCGCTCACCCACCCACGCGGCCTTTCACGTGGCTTCTTACGCGGTTGTTCATGCGGCAGTTCATGCGGTCGTTCACGCGCCTACAGCATGATCTTGGCCAGCGCCGGGCCCTTCATCGTCGTCCCGCCGTTGTCCATCGGCTCGATGCTGAGCGCGGCCCCCATCACCTTGGCGTTCCCTGCCGGCATCCCGGTGGTGAAGTTTGCCATCCGGCCAGGGACCACCTCAAGAGCCAGTCCCTGCTTCATCCCGTCGTCGGTGATGAACCAGAACTGATACTTCTCTCCCGGCTTCGGGGCGGGCAAGCCGTGGACCATTACGTTCCAGCGGTGGGTGTGCTCGTCGGCCAGGATCATCATCGTGCAGTGCTTCCCCTCCATCGCGAAACTGGCGTTCATCACCCGGGCGGCGCCGCGGGCGACCGACATCGTGTCGATCGCGGCGGCGAGCGCGATGCGGGTGCTGTCCACCACGCGCTCCAGCGCGTCGATCCGCCGCTGCATCCGGATGGCGGTGCCGAGCGCCACCAGCAGCGAGGCCGCGAGAGTGAGCGGTACCATCCAGCCGCGGCGCGGCGGCCGCCCGACGATCCGCTCCAGCGCCTCGCGGCGGAACCCCGGCCGGGGAGCCACCGGCGCCACGCCCATCGGCAGCCAGGCAAGTTCCCCTTCGAGCTCGGCCACCGCGGCGCGGCAGTCGGGGCAGCGCTTCAGGTGATCCCGGAAGCTCCGCTCCTCCTCGGCGTCCAGCGCCCGCGCCACCCAGGCGGCGCGGTGCTCGATGAACCAGTCGTGTGCCGTCATTGCACCCACTCCTTGAGCGGCGCCAGCGCCCCTCGCAGTTTGTCGAACGCGAGCCGCAGCCGGGTCTTGACCGTCCCCATCGGGATCGCGAGTTCCCGCGCGATCTCCGAATGGGTCAGGCCGTGGAAATACGCCAACCGTACGGCGGCGCGCTGATCCTCCGGCAGCTGATCGAGCGCGGCGTGGACCCGTTCGTGAACGTGCCACCCCGGGGTTGCCGCCTCATTCACCTCCGCGGCGGCGGCCACGACCTCGCCCAGGACGCCAAGCGAATGCGCCCGCTCGGCGGTGCGGAGCCGGCGGCCCCGGCGGCGAAGGCGGTCGATGGCGCGGTTCCGTGCCACCCGGAGCAGCCAGGGCATCAGGCCGCGGGGGTCCGGTTCCACCTCGCCGATCCGGTCCCACACCGTGCTGAACACCTCGAAGACCACTTCCTCGGACTCTTCCCGGTCGCGCAGGATCGACTGGGTGACGCCGAGGAGCCAGGGAGAGGCGAGGTCCACCAGCTCCGCGAGCGCCCCCTCATCCCGCGCGAGGAGGCGCTGCCGGAGCGAGGCCGGCGCGGCGGCGGAGAGCGCCGTCAGCACCGGCTTCGAGCGAACGTCCCGTTCCGGCGTCACGGCTTCTGCATCATCCCCGTATCGTGCTTCATCATCCCATCGCCCTTCTTCATCATTCCGGTGTCGTGGGACCTCATCTTGCCATCGTGCTTCATCATCCCGTCGTGCTTCATCGCGTGGAGCGGCGCCGTCGCCACGGCGGCGTGGTGCGCCTTGGACCAGACCACCACGGTGTTGTAGTCCCACACCTTGGCGTCGACGGGGACCGCGAAGGAGCCGCCCCCCTGCCCCCCGGCGAGCTGACCCAGCTCGAGCGCGTTCGCGTCCACCTTGCCGTCCTTGGCGAGGTACACGAAGCCGTCGGGCGCATTGGTGGACTTGAAATCATCCGAGATCGTGAGCCAGTGCTTGTTGTCCTTGACCACCATCTGGTAGCTGCCCGAGGCGGTGTGCGGCGCCACGGCGGTGAAGGTCATCGACGGCATGGCGTGGTCCATCATCTTCCCCTGGTCCATCGCCATCCCCTGGCCCGCCTGGGCGGAGAGCGGAGCGGTGAGGCCGACGAGCAGGAGGAGGGCAAGGGTCGGACGCATTCGCATACGGTGCTCCCTGGAGGTACGGGTGGTGGATGGAAGATCGCTGTCCGGTGAGGTAACGCCAGCGGCGCCCGATCGGTTCGCTCCCGATAGCGGATGGCCGCCACCTCCGGTACTATCCCCCTTCCCCTCTCCCCGGTCCCGCCATGGCCGCCCCGACCAGTCTCACCCAGCTCCGCATCGTCCACCTGGCGCTCGTCGCCTCGTCGGTCGTCGTCCCCGGCGTCGTCTGGTGGGCCCGCGTGATGCCGGGGGCCGCTCCTCCCGTTTCCGCCGCCACCGGGTCGATCCTCTACGTGGGCCTGAGCGTCGGGATCCTGGCACTCCTGGTTGGCATCGCGGCGTGGCGCGGGATCCCGGCCTACGAGCCCGCCGCCGAGCTGACCCAGTGGCTCCGCACGACCGCGCCGCGGATGGTGGTGACCTGGGGGCTCTGCGAGGGGGCGGCGGTCATCGCGGCGATCACCTATTTCGTCACCGGCGACACGATCGTCTGCGGGGCGCTCGCCGCCGCCGCGGTCATCGGCGTCATCGTGCATTCGCCGGGGAAGCTCGCGGCTTCATAGGCTGCCGTCTCGATCGGCGCGGAACAACAGCACACCACGGAGACACGGAGCGCACGGAGAGGGCACGGAGAAAAAGAGATAGTGTGGGCGGCCGGGAAGGCTCCGCCATGGACGAAGGAGCTCCGCCGGTCCCGCCACATAACATGGCAGTTCTCCGTGTTGCTCCGTGCCTCCGTGGTAATGCAGTTCTTTACAGCGAAAGAGAAACAGCACACCACGGAGACACGGAGCGCACGGAGGTTCCACGGAGGAAAGCGCATGATGTGGGTAGCCGTGAAAGCTCCGCCACGGCCTAAGGAGCTTCGCCGGTTCCGCCACACTATATAGCGGTCCTCCGTGCGTGCTCCGTGTCCTCCGTGCCTCCGTGGTAAGTTTTTCTCCAATGCGCATCGTGACCCTCCTCCCCGCCGCGACCGAGATCGTCGCCCTCCTGGCCCCCGAATGGCTCGTCGGCGTCAGCCACGAGTGCGACTACCCCGCCTGGGTCACGAAACTCCCCCGCGTCACCACCACGCCGATCGACATCTCGGCGCCCTCCGCCAGGATCGACGCCCAGGTCCGCGCCGCGATGGAAGCGGGGAAGCCGGTCATCGCGACCGACGCCAAGCTGCTCCGGAAGCTCAAGCCCGACCTGATCATCACCCAGGGACTCTGCGAAGTCTGCGCCGTCGCCGATGGCGAAGTCTTCCGCCTCTCCGAAGTGCTGAGCCCCAAGCCCTCGGTCCTATCACTAAGCGCCCACACCATCGAGGGGATCCTCGAGGATATCGGGACGGTGGGGCGGATGGTCGCACGGACCGATGAGGCGGAGGAGATCGTGGCGGGGCTCAGGTACCGGCTGCGGAAGATCGGTTCACGACCCACGACTCACAATCCACGACCCCGCGTCCTCTGCATCGAATGGCTCGACCCCCTCTACACCGCCGGCCACTGGACCCCGGAGATGATCGCACTCGCGGGGGGCCTCGATGTCGGCGCCACGGCCGGGGAGCACTCTCGGCGGCGGGAGTGGAGCGAAGTGGCCGCGTTGAAGCCCGATATCATCCTGGTAGCGCTCTGCGGCTTCTCGGAGGAGCGGGCCCGGCAGGAGCTCGCGACCGTGGCCGATCCCGAAGCGAAGGCGTTCCTTACCGCCTTACCGCCCGACCGCCTTACCGTCATTGATGGCAACGCCTACACCTCCCGCCCCGGGCCGAGGGTGGTGGATGGAATCGAGCTGATCAGGGCCCGTCTTGCTTCCTGCTAAACGCATCGACGAGGGGCAGCCAACAAGCAGGTAACGGGACGTCATCCCGAGGGAGTGAAGCGACCGAGGGATATTCTTCGCATTGATCGAGGCCGGTGGCCACGTCCGAGCCATCCGGAGAAGATCCCTCGCTCTGCTCGGGATGACACTCCTTGTCACCGCGAGACCCCGCGTCCTTCACCTGATGTCTACCCGCTTGTGACCCGCCTCCGCTCACGCCGTACAATTCCCCGCGTTCGCCGAGAAGGTGCCTGCGCTGTTGCTGTCGGTGATGGTTCCCGAGATGCTGGTCCCCGAGATCGTACCGGTGACCGTCCCCTTATCCGGCGTGATGGTGACGGTGTTCCCGCTCCGCGTTGCCGGAAAGATGATCCCGAGCGCCTGATTCGAGGTGGTGTCGCGGTTGGCCGCCACCAGCCATCCGGCGGCGCCGTTGAGGAGAAGCACGGCCACACCGCTGTTGTTGGGCTTCCCGACGTTGGTGATGCTGAACGTGCCACAAAAAGCGAGGGGTGTGCCGCTCCCGGCCACGGCCGCGAAGGAACCTGAATCACCGGTGATGGTCCAGTGGCCGGTGAAGGTCCCGGCCGCGAGCAGACCGGTCGCCCCGTAGCCGCCGCCGCCGAAGCTCAACGCCCCGGAGCTCCGCGTGAGCGTCCCACCCATGGTCACCGCCGCGCCTCCGATCGGCTTGTAGGAGCCGTTCACCGGCGACACCGCGCCGGTATCGGCGATCACCAAGGTCACCACTCCGTTGTGGCTCACCCGTCCGGCCATCGCGCCAAGGTAGGCGTGGGTCCCGGCGGCGTGGGGAATAGTGTCGGGCCCGGTGGAACCACCGCC
>JBIOIC010000161.1:0-5201 GCA_044449625.1 Gemmatimonadales bacterium
CCATGGACGTGCTTTCTGAGTGGTGGTTGCGCTGGATCTCTGAGCGTAGAGTCTAGAGCTTAGAGCCTGGAGATCAGAGCTCTAAGTTCCTAGCTCTAAACTCTAAGCTCTAGGCTCTAAGTCTAAGCTCCTGCTACACGATCCCCTCTTCCAGCCACGGATACGCCCCGTCCATTGCGTGGCGGGCGGCCGCGTAGGTGGCGGTATCGTCATTGGCCCAGACGGCGTGGAAGCGTTCCCGCACCCGGCGGCGGGCCTGGCGGGAGAAGACATCCGCCAGTTCGAGGGGGGCCCGGTTGGCGGGATCCTTCTTGACCATCGCGTGGGCCCGGCTGCAGGTGGCGGAGATGGCGAGGAGTTCCGCGCCGATCTCGACCAGGCGGCCCAGCACCGCCTGGCGCTTCTCGAGTTTCGGCCCGAAGCGCACCATGCAATGGAACAGGGTGCGCGCGAGCTTCCGTGAAGAGCGCTCGACGAACCGGATGTGGGTGGCGAGCGGGCCGAACTCCGCGTAGCGGGGCCAGCGGCCCCAGCCGAGCCAGCGGGTCGGATACCACCAGCCGTAGAAGGCGCCGGCCCTGATGAGTGCCTTGAACTTGATCCCGGCGGAGGCCTTTGGGTCGATGAGATCGCCGGCCACCTTGAGGTGGGTGTCGACCGCTTCGCGGGCGATGAAGAGCCGCATGATCTCCGAGGTCCCCTCGAAGATCAGGTTGATGCGGCAGTCGCGCAGTATCCGTTCGACCGGATCGGGGTGTTCCCCGCGGGAGCGGAGGGAATCGGCGGTCTCGTAGCCGCGCCCCCCCTTGATCTGCATCGTGTCATCGGCGATCCGCCACGCCACCTCGGTGTTCCACATCTTCGCCATCGCCGCCTCGAGCCGGATGTCGAAGGTGCCGGCGTCGGCCATCAGCGACGCGAGATCGCTCACCGCTTCCATCGCGAAGGTCTCGGCCGCCATCCGGCCGATCTTCTGCGCCACCGCATCGTGCTTGCCGATGGGCTGGCCCCATTGGACCCGCTCCATCCCCCAGCGCCGCGCGATCTGCAGGCATTTCTTCCCCGCGGCCACGCAGGAGGCGGGGAGGGTGAGGCGCCCGGTGTTGAGGGTGATGAGCGCGAGCTTCAGACCCTTCCCCTCGCCCCAGAGGATGTTGTCGGCCGGCACCTTCACGTTGGTGAAGCGGAGGACGCCGTTCTCGATCCCTTTCAGTCCCATGAAGTGGAGCCGGCGCACCACTTCGACGCCGGGCCAGTCCGCCTCGACGATGAACGCCGTGATCTTCTTCCCATCGGTCCGCGCCATTACGACCAGGAGCTCGGCGATGGTGCCGTTGGTGCACCAGAGCTTCTCCCCGTTCAGGATCCAGTGCGTGCCGTCGGCAGAGAGCTCGGCGTGGGTGCTGACCCCGGCGGGATCGGAGCCGACATTCGGTTCGGTGAGGGCGAAGGCGGAGATGGCGCCCTTGGCGAGGCGCGGGAGGTACCGCTTCTTCTGCTCCGGGGTGCCGAAGAGCTTGAGCGGCTGGGGGACGCCGATCGACTGCGCGGCGGAGAGGAGCGCTGTGAGACTCCCGTCCTGGCTCGTCACCAGTCCGATGGCGTGGGTGTAGCTGGTCTGGCTCAGGCCGAGGCCGCCGTACTCCTCGGGGATCTTGATCCCGAAGGCGCCGATCTCGCGCAGGCCTTGCAGCACTTCAGGCGGGACCTTCGACTCCCGGTCGATCTTGTCGCTGTCGACCTTCTCCAGCATGAACTTGGCGAGGCGATCGAGGAAGGGCTTCGCCTTGGCGCGGTCGGCGGGACTCTGCTCGGGAAAGGGATGCACCAGCTCGAGGTGGAAGTTCCCTTCGAAGAGCTGGCGAACGAAGCTGGGTGATACCCAAGTCGTTTCGCGGGCGGCTTCGGCGACTTCCCGGGCCTCCGTCTCGGTGGCGAGCGGACCTTCAGTGTGACCGCCCGGCGAACGGCTCGGCGCGGGAATGGTGGCGTGCGTCATGGTGTCCTCCGTGCCGGAAAGCTAACGGTACGGTACCGGCCGTCGCCACGCGAACACGTTCACGTCCGGCTCACGATTCCTTCACGGACAGGTAGATTGCATCGGTGGCGGGCCCTTCCGTCCCATCCCGAGTCCAGAGTCCGATATGTCCCAGATACTCTGCCCGAGTTGCGGCACCCCGTTTCCCGCGGGCGCCGTGTATTGCCCGAAGTGCGGCACCCAGGGTCCCACCATCCTGAGCGCCGAACGCCGTGCTGCGCAGTCGCCGGATGACGCACCGGTGCCGGAGCGGCTGGCGCGCGCGCTGGGCGGCAAGTACGAGGTGCGCCGGGTGCTCGGGAGCGGGGGTTTCGCCGAGGTGTATGAAGTGTGGGATCAGGATCTGCAGCGCCGCCTGGCCGCCAAGGTGCTCCGGCCTGACGTGGCCTGGACGTCGGGAATGCTGGCGCGGTTCAAGCAGGAGGCCCGCGCCATCGCGCGGCTCAACCATCCCAACATCCTCCCGATCCATTTCATCGGGGAAGGGGAGGGGCTGGCGTTCTACGTCATGCCGTTCGTCGAGGGCGGATCGCTGGGGGAACTGCTCCGGCGCGAGGGGGCGCTCGCGCCGGATCGGGCACTGGCCATCGCCCGGCCGATCCTCGCGGCGCTCGAACATGCACACGCGGCGGGGCTGGTCCATCGCGACATCAAGCCCGACAACGTGATGCTCGAGGCCGGCACCGGGCGGGTGCTGCTGGTGGACTTCGGGATCGCCAAGCTGGTGACCGGTGACGGCGCGCATCAGACCCAGACCGGATTCGTGGTCGGCACCCCGCACTATATGAGTCCGGAACAGGCGCTGGGCCAGAGCGATCTCGATCTGCGCACCGACCTCTACGCCTTCGGGGCGATGCTCTTCCAGATGGTCACCGGGGCGCCTCCCTACGAGGGGAACAGCTCGCAGGAGATCGTGGGTAAGCATCTCGCCGAGCCGGTGCCGACTCCCGTCGACCGCAACGCCGCCGTTCCGCGCTGGCTCTCTGATGTCATCGTCCGGTGTCTCGCCAAGCGGCGGGAGGATCGTTATCAGACCGCGGCGACGACGCGCGCGGCGCTCGAACTGGGCCGGGCGTCAGGGCCGCAGCAGGTCGAGCGGGCATCGGCGGTGGCGGAGCGGATCAGGGGGGAAGCGCCGACCGCGCAACTGCCGGTGAGCGGTGAGCGTGCCGCCGCCCCGCCCGCGCCGACGAGAAAGGGCTCCCGTTTCGGGATCATCGCGACGGTTGGCATAGCGGTGGCCGCCGTACTGTTCTTCGGTGCCCGGGTGGCCCGACCCGCGGTCACCTTCACCAATCAGCTTGCGGTGCCGGTGCACCTGACCTGGGGGGCTCGGGCCGAGCGGGTGGTCGAGCCGGGGGAGACGGTGCGGCAGCGAGTCCGGCGTGGTGCGGCCATCGAGCTGCAATGGCACCTGGGCCGGCCACTGAGCGCAGAGGGGTGGACGATGGGGGAGGAGATCGCGGGGACGCCGGTCTCCACCGCCGCGGAGGGTCCGACCGCCATCGTCGCGGATGCTCGCGGCACGGTGGTGCCGGCCTTCGCGCCCCTTATCACCAATGCGACCGGCGGACCGTTGCAGGTGAGCGTCAACGTCGGCTCCGCCGCCGAGCTCTCCTGCCACTGCGCGGTGCCTGATGGAGCGGTGCACGGGGTGGTCGGTTACTACCGGCTCTTCCAGAACTCGAGCGTGCGGGTCACCGCGCCGGACGGGCGGAGCGCCGAGTTCGCCGACCTCGGCGCGAAGGTGGATCCGATCTCCGGCACGGTGGGCCTCAGGTTCGAGGCCAAGGACCTGCGGTAGCGGTCAGCTGCAGGTGACGTTGAAGGTGGGTGCCTGAAAGTTGCTTCCGCCCGCCGGGACGAAGACCGGATGCGAGGCGCCGTTTTGCACGGTGCAGTTGGTCGCCACGCTGTCGAGCGTCAGGGTCTTGTCGCCGAAGACGACTCCGGTGAAGGTGACGGTGTCGTTGATGCCGATGTGCACCCCCGGCACGCCGGAGAGGGTCACATGATATCCATTGGGATCGAGGTTGGTCCCGTTCGTGGCCGTCAGCACGCGGACGCTGGAGACCTGGGAAGGGTCGACCCCGCTGTTGGCGCAGGCGGTCGTGGCGGCGAGGCCGGCGAGGAGGAGGAGCATCGAGGGACGCATGAGAGCTCGTTCGGTTGATGGTCTCGGGGCCGGCGGCCCCGTCAGCTGCACGCGGTATTGAAGGTCAGGTAGGTGACATAACCGGGATCGACGTGGACGGTCTGCGGGTTCGAGTTCGTGACCGCACAGTTGGCAAGACTGTCGAGAGTCACCACATAGTCCCCGGGATTGAGGTTCCGGAACGATCCCACGCTTCCGACCGGCAGCGGGGTCGACATGCCCCCGGTTTTGAGCATGAAGTGGCTCACTCCCTGCTTGACGCCCGAATTGACATCTCCCGCCTGGATGGTCCCGGTGGAGCCGCCGCTGCCATAGTGATTGCCTGGCTCGGTGCTGCAGGCCGCCGCGGCCACGGCCACGAGCAATAGGTGCCAGCGCTTCATGGATCATCCGGCGTCGAAGGGTGAATCGGGCTGCGAGCGGAATTTAGTCGGACGGCCCCGAACCTTCACCTCGGCTCATTCGCCGCCGGTCTCCGGTCGCCCCTTCTTCCGCGCGAACCGCACCAGCCGCGCCGGCGCCACCGCGTCGAAGCCGAACTTCTCCCGCACCCGGTCCACCGCCCGGGTAAGCTCCCGCTCCCGGGTCCGCGCCGGCGCCTCGAAGAGCTCCACGGTGCCCCCCACGCTCAAGTTGGACGCCGCGATCCCGATCAGTCGCACCGGCTGGCGCCGGGTCCGCGCCTCCCGGAAGGCGGTGCGGAAGAGGGCGATGGCCGACCGGGTCAGCTCACCATCGAGATCGGTCGCGGCGGGCAGGGTCTCCCGCCGGGTGACGGTGGTGAAATCGGCGTGGCGGAGCTTCAACGTCACGGTGCGCGCCGAGAGCCCTTCGTCTCGGAGCTGGGCCGCGACCCGCGCGGTGAGGAGGGCAAGGAGCGGGGCCGGGGGCGCGCCCCAAGGGGGGGCGGCCGAGCCCGCCCGATTACCCCACACACCCCCGGGGGGGGGCCCCCCCCCCCCCCAAGGGGCAACGGGGGCCCCCCGGTCGGTGGAGGGACCCCCCCCC